>JBLNEJ010000143.1:0-11312 GCA_050262535.1 Clostridia bacterium | reverse complement strand
TGTCGCTCGCAAGACGATCAATCTTTGGTTCATGGTGCTGGTCGCGCTTACGATTGCGGCTTCGATGCGGATTGTTGGCGTTTTGCTTATTTCTGCATTGATCACGCTGCCCGTTGCGGCCAGTCTGCAGCTTGCCCGCAGCTTTCGCCAGGCGATTTGGCTATCAATCCTGTTTGCGGAAGCGTCTGTTCTGGCAGGGCTCTATTTTTCCTATTTGCTTGATTGGGCATCGGGCGGTACGATTGTGTTGGTAGCTGTAACGATTTTGTTGCTTGTGCTAGGTCTGAAAAAAATGCGCCTCGTGCGTATGTAAATCAGCAAGGAGGCTTTCGTCATGACAGTCGAAGAAGCTTTGCAGATTTTGAAGGAAAAAGGATTTAAATATACTGGCAAACGGGAAGAAATCATCCGGATCTGCTCCGAGGAAAAGCGGTATTTGTCTGCCAAGGACATTCTGGAGCGGATCAAGGAGAACTATCCCAATCTCAGCTTTGATACGGTTTATCGCAACATCTCCACGTTTGTCGAGCTCGGCATTCTGGAAGAGACTGAGCTGGACGGGGAAGGGAAGTATCGGTTGGCCTGCAGCACCAGCGGGCATCACCATCACCACGTCATCTGTACGGAATGCGGAAAAACCTCTTCGCTGACGGGCTGTCCGATGAATCTGCTGGCAGCGATCCCGTCCGAATTCGAGGTGACGGGTCACAAGTTTGAAGTGTATGGATATTGCGGCGATTGCAAAGCGAAGGAAGCGGTGGGGGCCTTGTAGCATGAGGCTCTTCCGCTTTTTTGTGTTCTATAGCATCTGCGGTATGGGAGAAGCAGGTTTCCGATCTGCGCTCCGGTCTACACCCTGCGAGGATGATTGGACCGTCCGCTGCTCAACGATTTGCGGGGAATCGCCAAAGCAGTAGCCGCTACGCAGCGGGTTCAAGGTGGCGATTCTGGTTCCCGCAAATCATTGCTCCGCTCGGTAGGGTTCCGCTAGTCGCTCCGCCTGGAAACCTACTTCTCCCGCGAACGGGTGTGCTTTCTAGAAGCTAGTTTGCGGGAGAGATCATGCTGGTTGAAATAAATAAATTGTAAGAATCTCAAAGAAGAAATGCTTCTCTGTCCAAGCTTACAAATGCCTTTAAATCAACCAAAAAGTCGTTGAGAGGAAAGCGGAGAAAACAGCGAGGGCCTTTGGGACGCCGACCAAGCCGGAATGGAAAAAGCGGAACACGCCTTTGCGGCCAACGTGTGCAGCTCCCCCGAATCCGCATGTTTTGGCCGCTTGTTCCGCTATTGGAATGCAGGCGGCCAGTAATACCCTCAGTAGGTGTCCCAACCGCCCGGAGCGTTTTCTCCGCTTTCCTCCCCTCCCCCACAGCTTTCTATTCGTCTTTCCGTTTTGCTATAATGAAAGATACATGTGTAGCTGGCTTTGAGGAAGCTCAGGAGAGAAGGCGAAGAAATGGTTCCACGTTATGTGATAGATTTTGATCTGCAAGCGCTACCACGTTTGAAGACGGATGTGGTGGTGATCGGTGCCGGGATTGCCGGGCTTTACACCGCTTTGCAGACAAGCGAATTTGCCGATGTCGTGCTGATTAGCAAACGGGGCCTGGATGACAGCAATACTCGCTGGGCGCAGGGAGGGATTGCTGCCGTTACGGCAAAAACCGATTCACCGGCGCTTCATCGGCAGGATACGTTGATCGCGGGTGCGGGCCTGTGCTCGTATCAGGCAGTTGATGTGCTTGTGCACGAGGGGCCGGAGCGGCTGCAAGAGCTGATCGCCTATGGGACACGGTTCGATAAGGATAAACAAGGCCGTTATGAGCTCACACAGGAAGGCGCGCACAGCCAGCGCCGCATTTTGCACGCGCAGGGAGATGCAACCGGAGCCGAAATCGTACGGGCTCTATCCGCACGGGTAAAATCAAATGAACGGATCAAGGTGATGGAGCATCATTTTGTCGTCGATGTCATTACGGAAAACGGCGAATGCGTCGGCGCACTTGTCATGCAGCCGGATGGGCAGCTGTTGTTTGTGCAATCGAACGCGACCGTGCTGGCAACCGGGGGAGCAGGACAGCTGTACCGCTACACGACCAATCCGGATATTGCCACTGCAGACGGGATCGCCATCGCGTATCGGGCTGGTGCTGATATCAAGGATGTTGAATTTATTCAATTCCACCCAACAGCGCTCTATTATCCCGGAGCGCCGCGCTTCCTCATTTCCGAGGCCGTTCGCGGCGAGGGAGCGATTTTGCGCAATATTGATGGCGAGCGGTTCATGCCCAACTATCATCCACAAAAAGAGCTGGCTCCACGCGATGTCGTGGCACGGGCCATTGTCAAGGAGATGCTGCGGACCAATTCATCCTATGTCTACCTGGACATTACGCATGAATCGGCAGAACTGATCAAGCATCGGTTTCCGACGATTTACAGCTTCTGCCTGCAATATGGACTGGACATGGTAACAGACTGGATTCCGGTAGCGCCTGCCTGCCATTACATCATGGGTGGCGTACGCACCGATCTGTTTGGCGAGACATCGACAGGACGCCTGTTTGCGTGCGGGGAAGCGTCCTGCACCGGTGTGCACGGGGCGAACCGGCTTGCCAGCAATTCGCTGTCGGAAGCGGTGGTGTTCGGCCATCGGATCGTCCAGCGAATCAAGCAGCTGGAACCACTTGAGAGCGTACCGTCATTTACCTACTCCACACCGCGCAAACAGCATCCACCGGCCATGAAGGAGCAGCGCCTGAAGCTGCAAAAGCTGATGCTGCGCCATGTCGGCGTGATGCGTACGGAAGACGGTCTGGAAAAAGCGTTGAAAGAAATTGAGAAAATGGACCGTCTGTTTGACTACGAACATCATTCAGCGGAAGCATTCGAATGCCTCAACCTGCTTACAGCTGCAGGATTGACGACCAAAGCCGCGCTGATGCGCGAAGAAAGCCGTGGCGGACATTACCGGACCGATTATCCAAACAAGGATGATTTGATCTGGCGCAAGCATATAATCCAATCAATAGAGCACGGAGTTCGAGAGGAGAATGGACAGTAATGTGGAGCAAACGGGAACTGCAACGCAGAATTGAAGATTGGCTGCTGGAAGATATTGGTTCAGGCGACATCACAACGATGTGTACGATCCCCGAGGAGGAGCAGGGAGTCGGGATCATGTACGCCAAGGAAGCAGGCATGATTGCCGGCTTGCCAATCGCGGAGATGGTGTTTGAGGTCGTAGACCCGGGCCTTAGCTTCCGCGCGCTGGTCAAGGAAGGTTCGTTCGTGGAAAAGGGAGAAGCGATCGTCGAGGTTTCCGGTTCCGTCCAATCGATCCTGAGCGGCGAGCGCCTGGCGCTCAACCTGCTGCAAAGACTGTCAGGAATCGCCACGCGCACGCATGAATTCGTCAAAGTACTGGAAGGGACGAAGGCCAAGGTTGCGGATACACGCAAAACAACACCAGGTCTTCGTCTGGTGGAAAAATACGCGGTGCGAATCGGCGGAGGCCACAATCACCGCTATGCATTGTATGATGCGGTCATGATCAAGGATAACCATATCAAAGGCTCAGGCAGCATCACCCAAGCGGTGGAAGCTGCACGGGCAAATATTCCGCACACGATGAAAATCGAGGTGGAGACCGAGTCGCTTGCGCAGGTAAAGGAAGCGCTGGCAGCACGCGCTGATATCATCATGCTCGACAACATGTCTTTGGACCAGATGCGTGAGGCGGTTGCGCTGATCAACGGTCAAGCAATCATTGAAGCATCGGGCGGGGTCACGCTGGAGACGATTCGCGGAATCGCGGAAACCGGCGTCGATATCATCTCGGTCGGAGCGCTTACTCACTCCGTCCGCTCGCTCGACATCAGCCTTGACCTGAATCAACGGAAGCGGTAGAGGACTCGATCATGCTGCTTGTCATCGACATTGGCAATACGAACATGGTTTTCGGATTATACAAGGGAGACGCGCTTGTCTATCACTGGCGCGTCTCTTCCGACCGCAACAAAACGGAAGACGAGTATGGCATGCTGATCGGGAATTTGTTTGACAGCGCCGGGTTATCCAAGCAGGCGGTTGCAGGCGTCATTTATTCTTCCGTCGTCCCTCCGCTCAATCATGTGATCGAACGGATGTGCGATAAATATTTTCACGCAAAGCCGATGGCGATTGGTCCAGGCATCAAGACGGGGCTCAACATTAAGGCGGAATATCCCCGGGAAGTCGGTACAGACCGGATCGTGAATGCGGTTGCCGCTACCCATGAGTACGGGAATCCAGTCATTGTCGTTGACTTTGGCACGGCTACAACCTTTTGCTATGTAGATGAAAAAGGGCAGTACTGGGGCGGAGCGATTGCGCCTGGCATCGGCATCTCGACGGAAGCGTTGGTCAGCCGTGCGTCCAAGCTGCCGCGCATCGAAATTGCCAAACCCGCCAGCGTCATCGGGCGCAATACGGTCGCCTCCATGCAATCCGGGATCTTCTACGGGTTCGTCGGACAGGTTGAGGGCATTGTCAACCGCATGATGGCAGAAGCCAACGTACACGCAAAAGTAGTGGCAACCGGCGGACTTGCTCCGTTGGTGGCTAATGAAGCGAAGTGCATAGATGTGGTCGACCCGAACCTGACCCTGAAAGGGCTGCGCCTGATTTACGCGCGAAATACATAACGTCAAACGCTATATGGCGATGGGGAATACAGGTTCTTGACAATCCTCTTTCCCTTGGATTATGATAGTGGCAATTCAATAAAACCGCTTACATTTTGAGGCGTGTTACTGGATAAGCCAGGCATGAGCCGAAAAGGGATCTTTTTTCTTTATGTAGAAAGGATACTTTTTTGGCTTTTATTTGTTTCCAAAAGTGTGGTGACTAAGGGTGGCAGCGAGTGGGCATTACGTGATTCAGCGAATTTTTAATAACAATGTCGTGCTGGTTCACGAACCTCCATCCAGCCGAGAAATCATCCTGCTTGGAAAAGGGATCGGGTTCGGCAAAAAGATTGGGCAAACGTTGCCGCAGGACCATGCCGACATTGAGAAAAAGTTCCGCCTGGAAGATGAGAAGCATATCAAGCAGTATCATTCGCTGATCAATCAAGTGGATCAGGCGGCCATCGGGATTTCGGAGGAAATCATCGCTTTGATCAGCGGTGAGATCGGTCCTGTCGTCAACGAGCACGTCCACGTGGCTTTGCCGGATCACATCCATTTTGCCATTGAGCGATTGCGCAACGGTCTGGAAATCGTCAATCCGTTTCTGTTCGAAATCCAGACGCTCTATCCGAAAGAGTTCACGCTGGCCCAAAAAGCGGCAGACATGATCATGGACAGTTTTTCCGTTCATATACCAGAGAGTGAAGTAGGCTTTCTCGCCTTGCATATTCATTCGGCAGTCAGCTACATTCCTGTGGCGAAGGCGGTCAAGTTCACCAACCTGATCAGCGAAATGGTGGCAATGATCGAAACATCATTCGCCACGACGATCGCGCGGGAAAGCATCGATTATGTGCGGCTGATTACGCATTTGCGATTTGCCATCGAGCGAATCCGTCAGAACAAATCGATCAAGAATCCGTTGCTCGACCGCATCAAGATTACGCTGCCAGACAGCTATCAGCTGGCCGAAGAGCTAGCCCGGTTTATCGAGGAACGATTGGAGCTAAAAGTACCGGAGGATGAAATCGGCTATATAGCGATGCATCTGTTCCGGTTGCAAAATGATAAATAAAACGGCGTGTTACTAGTACGACTAGGCATGAGCCAAGACATCCGTATGGGCCATTCATTGTCCCTGCGATTCTTGACTCGTGCCTTTTTATTTGCAGATTTTCGGATACAGTATGAGAGAGAAGTGGAGGAAGGAGAGGACGTTATGTTTACGAAGTGGTTTTCGAAGAAAAAACAAAATGAAGTGGGTGTGGTCGCACCTTTAACCGGGAAGGTCGTTGATTTGGAGGAAGTTCCGGACCCGGTTTTTTCCCAAAGAGTGGCAGGCGACGGAATTGCAATCATCCCAACGCAGGGAAAACTGGTTGCGCCCGTGAATGGAAAGGTAGGGCATATATTCCATACCTCACACGCCATCGTGCTGTTGAGTGAGGATGGGCTGGAACTGCTGATCCACATCGGTTTGGACACGGTAAAGCTGAACGGTCAAGGCTTTACACCGCATGTGAAAGCGGGCGATGAAGTGAAGGCTGGAGATGTGCTGATCGAGTTCGATCTTGCTGCATTGGAGCAGGCCGGGTTCAAAACCGTTACACCGGTATTGATCACGAATGGAGATAAAGTTGCAGACAAGCAATTTTTGGTGGGAAACAGCGTGACGGCAGGCTCTGACAAGATCATGGAACTTGTTCTCAAGTAGAGAGGAGTTTGCGATGCGTACCATTTACCGTGGGAGTGTTGTAGAGACCGGACGTGTTGTGAAGAACGGGATTGTTGTAACAGAGGGCGAAACGATCGTATACGTCGGGGTAGAGCAGGACTATGCAGCCCGAGGGGATGAGACGGTTCGCGACTATCACGGACATTGGATTATTCCTGGCCTGATTGATATTCATGTCCATGGAAATGCTGGCTACGACGTCATGGACGGAACGGCCGATTCGTTGATTGAAATAAGCAGGAGCCTGAGCCGCTATGGGGTCACCGGATTTTTGGCAACCACGATGACGGCGCCGTTCGTTGAAATTGAAAAGGCACTGCGCGCCATCGTGGAGACAGTTGACAGTCCGCAATTGTCAGCCCAACTGCTTGGCGTTCATCTGGAGGGGCCGTGGATCAACCCTAAATTGAAAGGGGCGCAGCCGGAAGAACACATTGTTCCCCCAACCGCAGAACGGGTGGAGGCAGTGCTGCAGCTGCTCGGTGAAAAACTGCGAGTCGTGACGATTGCACCCGAAATGCCAGAAGCGCTTCAAACGATCGGCAAGTTGAGCGGACACGGTGTCATCTGCTCGGTCGGCCATTCCGACGCGACGATTGAACAGGTTGCGGCAGCAGTGGAACGGGGCGCGTCCCATGTAACACACATGTTCAACGGCATGCGCGGACTGCACCATCGGGAGCCGGGAGTGGTCGGGGCTGCATTGGTGAACGACCGCCTCACCTGCGATATTATTGCGGATTTTGTCCATGTTCATCCGAATGCGGTCGAACTGGTTTATCGGATGAAAGGACGTGAGCGATTGCTGCTGATCAGCGATGGCATGCGCGCGGTCGGTATGCCGGACGGAACGTACGAATTGGGTGGACAGACGGTTCATGTTCACAAATGCATCGCTCACCTGAATGATGAGACATTGGCCGGAAGCACGCTTACGCTCAACCGGGCCATCGCGCATCTGGTCGAGACACTTCATCTGGACGTGCATGACGCCGTTTACATGGCAGCGACTGCACCTGCCCTCAAGCTTGGCTTGGGTGATCACAAGGGCAGTCTGGAAGCGGGCAAGGATGCCGATTTGGTCGTACTGACCCCGGACTACCACGTTCGAGAAACCGTCGTGAAAGGCCGAACGGTGTACCAGGAGGGAGAAACAGCGTGATTCGCGTGATCGTAAAGGAAGATTATCAGGAGCTCAGCCATCAAGCAGCGCAGCTGCTGGCTGCCCAGATCCGAACCAAGTCGGAATCGGTCATTGGCTTTGCGACCGGCAGCACGCCGATTGGCATGTACAAGGAACTGGTGGAGCTGTACCACAAGCACGATATCAGCTTTGAAAAGATGAAGACGTTCAATCTGGATGAATACGTCGGGCTCACGCGGGAGCATCCGCAAAGCTATTACCGCTTCATGCAGGAGCAGCTTTTTTCTCACATCAACGTGCGTCCAGAGAACATCCAGTTTCCACCCGGGATTTTTGCCAATGCGGAGCGTGCTTGCCAAGAGTATGAGGAATCGATCAAAAAGGCGGGCGGCATCGATCTGCAAATCCTGGGGATCGGCGTAAACGGACATATCGGCTTTAACGAGCCGGATCGGCATTTTACGTTGTATACTCACACCGTCGAGCTGGCGGAGCAAACGATCGAATCGAATGCCCGATTTTTTGCCAGTGAGGAAGAGGTGCCGCGCAGTGCGATCACGATGGGAATCAAGAGCATCATGGATGCGCGTTCCATTCTGCTGCTGGCCTGTGACCGGAACAAAGCCGAGGCGGTCAAAAGTATTTTCAGCGGCAAGGTCGATCCGCAAATACCGGCGACCGTCCTGCAGCTGCATCCCGATGTGACGCTTGTCGTTGATCGCGAGGCAGCATCGTTGCTTAACGAACAATTTCAAACAGGAGGCGTATGTGTATGGTAAACATTCAGGTGACAGTCAACTCGGAGGGCGGCTTGCACGCTCGTCCCGCTTCCCTTGTCGTCAACACGGCGAACAAGTTCAAATCATCGGTCAAAATCGTGAAGGATACCAAAATCGCGGATGCCAAAAGCATTCTCAATATCATGACGCTCGGGACAAAAAAAGGCGAGACGTTGGATATTCAGGTCGAAGGCGAAGACGAACAGGCGGCAGCAGAAGAGCTCCAAGCGCTGTTTGCCAACAATTTTGCCATGTAACTGGTCGAAGGCAGGTGAATTGCAACCATGCTAAAAGGAATTCCCGTTTCACAAGGCGTAGGCATCGCCCGTGCAGTCTGTCTGCAAGCACCCGAGCCTCCTGCGGAAATTCACACAACGCAAGCGGCAGATGTCGAAGCCGAGCTGCATAAACTAACACAAAGCATCGCGTGTACAACCACTGAATTAAATCATCTGCAAGAAAAGGCCGCAGCTGAGCTGGGAGCGTCGGAAGCAGCCATTTTGGCCGCACACCTTGCCTTTTTGCAGGACCCTTCATTTGTAGGCGAGATGCAAAACCTTATCAAGGACCAGCAGCTGCATGCGGCTCAGGCGGTGCAGCAGGTGATGGAGCATTTTTCCGCTATGTTCGAGAGCATGGATGATCCGTATATGCAGGAGCGGGCAACCGATATCCGCGATGTCGGCAAGCGCATCCTTAAAAACATGCAAAACCCGAACGCTGCGGCAACGGAGTACACCGAACCGTTCATCCTGATCGCAGAAGACGTCACGCCCTCGGATACGATTCAGCTGCCTCGCCAGCTCGTTCGTGCCATCGTCGCAGCAAAAGGGGGAGCCACCTCCCACGCTGCGATTCTTGCCCGCTCGCTCGGCATCCCTGCAGTGATGGGGGCGGGCGCGGAGCTGATGGAGAAGGTGTTCGACGGTGATCTGGTCATCGTGGATGGAACGGCCGGAACGATTCACATCAACCCGGATGAACAAACGCTCGCGAAGTATCGGCAGCAAGCCGAAGCGGAGCAGGCACAAGCTGAGCAACTGGAGAAATTGCGCGAGCTTCCGGCAGAAACCATCGATGGACGAAGAGTCGAACTCGCCGTCAACATTGGCAGACCGGAGGAGATTGAAGCCGCTTTGGCCAAAGGGGCGGAAGGGGTCGGACTGTTCCGCTCCGAGTTTCTGTTCATGGACCGCGAGCAGCTTCCGTCCGAGGAGGAGCAGTTTGTTGCGTACCGTGATGCAATTGCAGGCATGGCCGGCAAGCCCGTTATCATCCGCACGCTGGATGTGGGCGGCGACAAGCATCTGCCGTATCTGGATATTCCGAAGGAAGACAATCCGTTTCTCGGCTGGCGCGCCATCCGTATTTCGCTGGATCGCATCGATTTGTTCAAGACACAGCTTCGGGCAATCCTTCGCGCCAGCGCGTTCGGCAAAGCGCTCGTCATGTTTCCGATGATTTCCCATGTGGAACAAATTCGCGCCGCGAAGCGGCTGATGGAGGAAGCAAAGCAGGAGCTGCGGCAGGAGGGCATCGCGTTTGATAAGGCGATTGCGACAGGTATCATGATGGAGATTCCTGCAGCCTGCCTGATCGCTGACGCACTGGCCCAGGAGGTCGATTTTTTCAGCATCGGCACGAATGATCTGGTGCAATATACGCTGGCCGTCGACCGGATGAACGAGCGGCTCGGCGACTTGTACAGCTACTTCCATCCCGCCGTTCTACGCCTGATCCAGAACGTCATCGATGCTTCGCACCGAAACGGCATCTGGACCGGGATGTGCGGCGAAATGGCGGCAGACCCGCTGGCGGCACCGCTCTTGCTGGGGATGGGACTCGATGAATTCAGCTGCAATGCCAACTCGCTGCCGCGCGTCAAGGAGCAAATCAGGCGCCATACCTACGAACAGGCGCAATCCGTAGCAAAGCATGTGCTGACGCTGGCGACTCCCAATGAGGTAAAAGCATATCTTTCCAGCCTGTAATATGGCTGGTCGCTTTCACAACTGTCGAAAGCGTTTCCATTTTGTTCAGAAAAGCTCACCTCGATCGAAGGATTGAGGGAGCTTCTGATAATAAAACCATTACGGTATAAGGGAGGTATTTTTCATGCTGGCTTTTCTTCAGAAGATCGGTAAATCGTTGATGTTACCAGTCGCAACACTTCCGGCAGCGGCCCTGTTGCTTCGGTTCGGAGCGATCGACTACGTCAAGGAATTTCATCTGGGTGAATCGCTTGGAGGATTTTTGAATCAATATGTGGCTCCTTTCTTGCTGGCAGGCGGTAGTGCAATTTTTGATAACTTATCCTTGATTTTTGCCGTTGGGGTCGCCATTGGTTTTGCCGGGGATGCGGTTGCCGCGTTAACGGCCGTGATTGCCTATCAGGTATTGGTGGCCGTTCTGTCAAAAGTCCCTGCAGCGATGGGCTTTATTCCCGACGATGTGAAGCTCAACATGGGTGTGCTTGGCGGTATTATGGCCGGTGGGCTCGCAGCCTTTTTCTACAAAAAGTATCACGATATCAAGCTCCCCGACTGGTTAGGGTTCTTTAGCGGAAAACGTTTTGTGCCGATCGTCACCTCGATCAGCATGGTTATTATCTCGTTGCTCGTCGGTCTCGTTTGGGGTCCAATTCAAGAAGCGCTCAATACATTTGGTAACTGGATTGTCGGTCTCGGTGCGGTTGGCTCCGGACTGTTCATGTTCTTCAACCGTCTGTTGATTCCGTTCGGTCTGCATCATGTGCTCAATGCCATCGCCTGGTTCCAGATCGGTGACTTTACCGATGCGGCGGGCAAAGTGGTTCACGGCGACCTCACACGCTTCTTTGCTGGCGACAAATCCGCAGGGATGTTCATGACAGGCTTCTTCCCGATTATGATGTTCGCGTTGCCGGGTGCTGCACTCGCCATTATTCATACAGCCAAACCGGAAAAACGTGCGGCTATTTCCTCGATTTTTGTCGGTACCGC
>JBLNEJ010000142.1:0-7955 GCA_050262535.1 Clostridia bacterium | reverse complement strand
TGGCTCATTGTGGAGTTTGTGATGTTGTTTTTGGCAAGACAGAGGAATTGCTGAAAAACTATCCGCAGGTTAAACAGATTACGGTCTCGATTGAAGAAATGCCCGACATTGCAGGGGAGTTTCTTGTTTTTACAGCGCCGACCATATTGGTGTTTATGGATGGAAAAGAAGTGTTTCGTCAATCGCGTTTTGTGATGTTCAGGGAGTTGGAAGAGACGCTGCAGCTTTTGATCGAGAGTGGCAAGAGCAACGAATAAAAAACATATATCCTATCGTATAACCTTTGTTAGACGTAAACTCGAACCGGATGGAATAAGATGAGTGGAAAAAGCACAGGCAAGGGGTTGACTCCATATGAAGCATTTTCCGATGGGAATTGCGGCAAGCTTCATCACTGCATTTCTTTTCTCATCCGTCCTGCAAGGAGCGCAGGTTTCCGCTACCGAGAATACAGGGGAACAGGTCTACAAGAAAAGCTGTTTATCCTGTCATGGAGCGGATGGAAACAGTGGCTTTGCTCCGGATCTTGTAAGCGACAGCTTCAAGCGCGACTACCGCGATATGAACCAACTGACGCAATTTATTACAAAAAGTATGCCTGACAACGCTCCCGGCAGTTTGTCCGAAGCGGAATATCAGGCAGTCAGTCAATATTTATGGGAACTGAATGGGAATCACAGCTCAGCTGCTGATTCCACCGCCGTCAAGGTGATCCTGAATGGAAAACCGCTTTCGTTCCCGGTTCCTCCTGTGATCAAAAACGGGACAACATTGGTGCCGCTGCGTGAGATTTTTGAGGCGCTCGGCGCAAGCGTCACGTGGAATGCGGAGACTCGTACCGTGTCCGCAAGCAAAGCAAATACGACGATCCGATTGGTGATTGGCAGCAAAACGGCGACCAAAGGGAAGCAAAACATTGCCCTCAGCCAGCCAGCCCAAATCATGAACGGCAAAACATTTGTTCCATTGCGGTTCGTGAGCGAAGCATTGGGTGCACAGGTGAAGTTTGATGCTGCAACCAAGACCATTACGATCACCGAGAAATAATGGAATTCCTACTTGGAGGTCTGCACCAACGTGTCAGACAACGCCCGCAGTTCCTCTACACTAGCTGTAATTTCCTCGGTAGCCGCAGCTTGTCCAATGACAATTTCGGAGCTTTCTCTGATTTTGCCGGAAAAGAGATGGATGGAGGCGGTAATTTCGTCCATGCTTTTTTCGATATTTTTCACAGCTTCCCCGCTGTATTTGGCCATTTTGCGGATTTCATTGGCGACGACCTCGAAGCCTTTGCCGTGAACGCCTGCTCTCGCCGCTTCAATCGCAGCATTCAGGCCTAACAGATGGGATTGCTCAGCCAAGCCTTCGATAATTTTGGTAATGGTCTCCGTATCTTTTACAATTTGCATTGTCTGCTTTAACGATTGATCGACGAACTCCTGAATGACGGCCAGCTCTTGAGCCTTGTCAGCGATATCCGTAATCGAAGCGGTGATTAGTGCCAATGATTCGGCTAACGTGGAGGCGATTGAGGTGATGGTTTCGGATTTTTCCAAAGACCAGCCAAAGCCCCAGGAGCCAATAATCTCTCCCTTCTCATCAAAAATCGGCATGGTCACAGCGCGAAAAGGGACGCCCCGCACTTCTCGGGGAATATACACGCGCAGCGTACGTCCGGCCTCGATCGCGTCATACAAGCCGTCTCCTTTGATCAGCGGAGCCCCTTTGTAGGAAGGATTGATCGTTTTGCCGGGTCTATAATAAATCTGCTTTTCGAGGTCGGTAATGGCAATGACGATGTCTTCGTCCTGGAACATCTCTTCGATTGAGGGGGCCAACTCTAACAACATTTGAAGGTTGTTCATACATTTCCTCTTTTCATAAAAAAATGATGAAAAATTTACGTGCCACTTATGTAATCGGTAAATAGTCATAAAAAAATAACAGTGCGGTTTATTGATTTGCATGAATTCACAATGTTTTCGAGAATTTCCTGAAAAAAGCAGAGATTGCGTCAAGCACAAAGCAGCCGGAAGCCCTTATACAGGATTTCCGGCTTTTTCATATCGATTTTCCTTTGAAAGCAACAGCTTATCGGGCCAAATATCCGCCATCTACAATCAACGGACACCCCGTAACAAACGAGGCTTCATCCGATGCCAGGAACAGGATCGCATTGGCGATCTCCTCCGGCTCCCCGTGGCGTCCCATCGGATGTGAACTTCCCACAGCACTCCAGAAGCCGTTAAGCTCTTCCGTGGAGCCCAGTTTGATTTGGTCTGTTCTGGTACCACCCGGGCAAACGCAGTTGACGCGAATTCCCTCCGCAGCGTAACGCGTGGCCAGCGATGTTGTCAGCTGCAAGGCGCCAGCTTTCGTAATATTGTACAAGAAGGTGCTCTTCTCCATCATTTCTTGCCCGATAAACGAGGAGATAGATGCCAGATTGACGATCGATCCGCGCTTTTGCTCCAGCATGGCAGGAATGACCGCTTTACAGCACAAGAACATGCTCTTCAGGTTAATGTCCATCACCCGGTCCCAATCGTCAATCGATGTCTCCGTAATATCTCGCAAAAAGTGAATGCCTGCATTGTTGACCAGGATATCAATCTGGCCAAACTTCTCGGAAGCGACCCTCGCCAGCTCCTGGGCTGTTGCCTCCTGCGAAATATCGCCGGTCACAAACGCGCACTTTTCTTTGCTCCCGATCGATTCCACGAGCTGCTCCAGAGCGGTTCCGTTACGATCATTCAGCACCAGACAGGCGCCCTCACGAGCAAACCGCTCAGCCGTGGCCCGTCCGATTCCACTGCCGGCTCCGGTAATGATCGCAACCTTCCCGTCCAACTGTCCACGATTTGTCATAGCGATTACACCTCTACCTTCGTCGTGATCAACGGATCAAGCGATTGCAGCGGCGGCATCGCTTCCGCAGGATTCAGGCCCATCGTCAGCAGACCTACCTGATCGGCGCACGCATCGATATTCGGCGGCATGATCGGCGCAGTCGCTGCATCGCGGATCATTCGCTCCAAGTCCAAATCTTTCATCAAGCCGTGGATGCCGCAAGCGATGGAAGCCGATTGAGCCGCATTGGAGGTCGCTTTTGCCACCATATATTTGGCCCGAAGAAAGTGGTGGAATACGTCTACGCTTGGGCCGTAGGTGTCATACTGCCACGCGGCGTGGTACATCGCAAATTTGGCCGCATCCAACTCGCAGGCCATCGTGCCGATGCGGCGACGGATGTCAGGATGGAACCCTTGCGGCTGGGCAAAGCCTTTTGCCGTGCGTGTCCCGAGCAATTCCTTGGCGTAATTGAGAATTCCCATGCCAACACCCAAATAGACAGCGGCAAAGCCGGCAAACGACCAGCTAGCACCGCGAATAATGAAGTCATTCAAAAACTCATCCGTCTGGTGCAAAACGAGCTCGTCAGGAACAAACACACCATCATATTCAATCGTATTGCTTCGGGTCGCCCTCATTCCCATCGGGTTCCATACATCGTGAACGGTAATGCCGGGCATGTTCCCTCCATTCACCGGGACGAGAAAGCCGATGCTCGCCTGCGGATTCGGATCGTTAGCAGGGTGTGCGTACAGATACACATAATCGCTTGATTCAAACATCGATGCAAACGCTTTCTTTCCGTGCAAGGTATAACCGCCTGCTACACGTCTCGCTTCCAATGCCGGCGTATAGGAGGTAGCCAGCAAACTGGAGGAAGAAGGCTCGGAAACAGAGGTGCACAGCAGCTTGCCTTCGTCAAGGACAAGGGAAACGACGCGCTGCTTCACTTCTTCAGAGATATCCGGGTGCCTCAGTATGCTTCCTGTCGCATTCACATGCATGTTGAAGGAGTTCGCTGTCGAGGCACAGCCTTGAGCGAGCTGTTCAGCGAACGCTACGTAACCGAGAAACCCAATGTCCATACCACCGTATTTCTCCGGGATGGCAATGCCAAACAGCCCTGCTTCCCGCAATTTCTCATAGTTTTCTTCAGGTGCCGTACGATCCCGGTCATGCTCGCCCGCCCGTGTGGCAAAATCTTTGGCGAGTGAAGCCCCGAGAGCAATGACCTCTTTTTGCTTCTGGCTAAAAGTGAAATCCATGATACGTGTCCCCCTCACGGAATGAAAAATAGATGAATGTAGGCTGATTCTCTGAACCTTTTGCGGCGTCTGTCTCTCCTTTCGATCTCAGATTGTCTTTATTATGGAAATTTTTGCGAATGCTGTTCGTTAACTACTTTACATTCTTGACAATTATTAATTTTCTGACGATTATCCCTTGGCTGTTCTCGGAACGTTTTTTCTTTCGGGTTGATTTCGTCCGGTAAAACGTTAACTGGAATACAGTTCGCTTTGGAAATGACAGTTATAATCCAATCAAGCTGAACACACACATAGGAATAAGGAAGGTGAGGTGAACGGTCGGAGAAATATTTTCAATTTTGGAAAAACGAGAACGGACTTGATTTAAGGGAAAAGGGGGTTTTTTCATGGGGATTCGTACAGGTGCTCAATATATCGAAGCGTTGAAATCTCGTCAGCCGGAGGTATGGATGTCGGGACGCAGAATCACCAGCGTGTTCGATGAGCCGGTATTCAAACGTCCCATTCTGGAAATGGCCAATCTGTATGATTTGCAGCACGATCCAAAGGTTCAGGACCGAATCACGCACATCTGTGAAGAAACAGGGGAGCGGGTGAACAACGCGTTTCTGGTGCCGAAAAACTATGAGGATTTGCAAAAACGCAGAGCGGTGTTCGAAGTGTTTGCCAAGACGACATTCGGTTTGATGGGGAGAACACCGGACTTTCTGAACGTCGTGCTTACCTCGATGTACAGCAATGCAGATTTTCTCGACAAGTACAACCGGAATTGGTCGGAAAACGTGAAACAGTATTATCGCTATATTCGCGATAACGATTTGTTCCTGACACATGCGATCATCAATCCGCAGAACGACCGCAGCAAAAGCTCCCATGAACAGAACGACATGTTTACGCACCTGGGTGCGGTCAGGGAAACCCCGGAAGGGCTGATCGTGCGCGGCGCCAAAATGCTGGCAACACTCGCGCCGATCACAGATGAGGTGATCATTTATTCCTTCCCGGGCTACCAACCGGGAGATGAGCGGTATGCGCTCGCTTTTGCGGTTCCGGCTGATACGCCAGGGCTTCGCATGCTCTGCCGCGAACCGATGCAGGACGGCCTGCGTCCCTTGTTCGACCACCCGCTGGCTTCCCGCTTTGAAGAGATGGATGCGATCCTGGTCTTTGACGATGTGCTCGTGCCGTGGGAGCGTGTCTTCCTTTACAACAACGTAGAAGCAGCGAACCTGCTGTATCCGAAAACGGGCATCGCACAGCAGCCCGCTCACCAGTCAGGTGTACGCGGTCTCTACAAGCTGCAGTTTGCGGCAGAGGTTGCTTGTCGGGTGGCAGATTCCATCGGTGTTGATGTTTTTTTGCATGTACAAGACCAGTTGGGCGAGCTGATCCAGTCGGTCGAAACGATCCGCGCCTTGCTGCGAATCGCTGAGTACGAGTACGAAACGCTGCCATCTGGCGAGGTGATGCCAGGCGGCGTATCGCTGGAAACGATTCGCGGCTTGATGCCGAAGCTGTATCCGCGGGCAATCGAAGTGATACAGATCATTGGAGCGGGCGGTCTCTTGATGTCTCCGACCGGTGCTGACTTTGCCCACCCGGAGGTTGCGGAGGATATGGACCGGTATTTCGTCGGCCGCAAAGGCGTTTCCGGCGAAGAACGCGTGCGGCTGTTCAAGCTGGCGTGGGATCTATGCGGAGAAGCGTTCGGTCAGCGTTTGCTTCAGTATGAACGCTACTATACAGGCGATCCGATCCGCAAGCGAGCGATTTTCTACAACGCCTTCAAACGCAGTCATACATTCGATCTGGTCGACGACGCACTCAATCTGCCTGATTTTCTCAAGACGGAAACAACGATCTGACAAAAAGGGAATAACGGTTGTTTCCGCCAGAAGGACAGTCGTATGCCTGTAATTCCCAAGAGGATGATGGAGGGGTAGAAGAGATGGAGATACATGCAGAGGGGACGCTGACGTTACCTGCCTCTGTCATTGCGGTAGGTGCGTTTGATGGCGTACACAAAGGACATCAGGAAGTCATTCGCCAAATCGTCGTTCACAGCAGGGCGCTGGGTGTACCCAGTCTCGTCTACACCTTCGATCCTCCTCCCCGCCATTATTTCCAGGGTGCTCAGATTTTGTCTACTGTGCAGGAAAAGGTGGACCGTTTGCAGCAGCTCGGTGTCGAGCATGTGGTAATTGCGCGATTTGAAGAGAGCTATACGAAACGCAGCGCAGCTTCATTTATCGCAGAGCTGAAACAGCTGAGTCCGCTGGGTGTTTTTATGGGCAATGATTTTCATTTTGGGCGAAACAGGGAAGGGGATATTGGGCTGTTGGCCCGGCATTTTCCTGTTCATATTACGGAGCCTGTGCATTGTGCGGATGGCAAGACGATTTCCTCGACCCGCATCCGTCATTTGCTTGCGCAAGGGGAGACGCAGAAATCCGGGGCTCTTCTTGGCTGGTAGGACGGCTTGGAAAAAACGAATATCCACCATAAGGAGTGAATGGAAATGGCAAGTACATTGATGCCCATTAACCTATGGAAGTTCATCGAAGAAAACAAGAATCTTCTAAAACCACCTGTCAATAACAAAGTAATCTGGAAAGATGCAGAGCTGATGGTCATGGTGCTGGGCGGCCCGAACAAGCGGCGCGATTTTCACGTGGACCCGTCGGAAGAAGTCTTTTACCAGCTCAAGGGCGATTGCTACGTCGAGATCATCAACGGGGAAGGGAAGCGGGAGGTCATTACGGTAAAAGAAGGCGAAATGTTTCTGCTGCCGGCCAATGTACCGCATTCCCCGCACCGAGTCTCTGATACGATCGGGCTTGTGATTGAGCGCAATCGTGCACAAGGAGAGCTGGAATCGTTTGTCTGGTTCTGCGACAAGTGCGATCATCAGATGCATCGTGTCGAAATTCAGTTAACCAACATTGAGGTCCAGGTAAAAGAGGCGATTCACGGCTTCAACGGAAGCGAAGAGCTTCGTACCTGCAAACAGTGCGGGCATGTCATGCCTGAGGAAGCAAGCGAATGGAATGTAAATAAGTCCTAGTGGAAGAGCAAAACGCCAGGAGGTACACATGGTACAAAACACCGTTCATACAAAAGTCCATTGGGGCGATACAGATATGGCGGGCATCATCTATTATCCCAATTATCTTAAATGGTTTGATATGGGGACGCTGACGCTGGTCAATGAAATGGGCGTTTCGGTGATCGACTTGTTTCATACCGAAAAAATCGGTTTGCCGCTGCTTGATGCAGGCGTCACCTGCCGCAAGCCACTCTTGTATAACGATGCCATTCGCGTCGTCTCCCGTGTAACCGAGGTGAACAACAAAACGTTCCGACTGGAGCACGAGGTATATCGGGGGGACGAGTTGACCGGGCACGGCCATGAGGTGCGCGGGTGGGTTCAATTCGATGACAAAGGAAACTTGAAGGCTGTACCGATTCCCGATTCAGTACGGAAGCTGTTTCTTGAGGACAAGGAATTGTCCGCGTCCTGCCAGAAAGGGTAAAAAAGGTCTCCCTGCCAGTCGCGAAAACGTCTGCGGGGGAGACCTTTTGTTTATTCGATTGATGGAATGATGATATGATCATTCAAAATACTGCGCAGCCGGTTCAAATCCTTGATACAGATCGTACGGTTGCAAACCTCGACGATGCCGTGGCTCTCCCATTGCTGAAGGATTTTGTACACGGTAATGCGAGAGGTCCCGGTATAATTGGACAAGGAAATCTGGTTGATCGCAATGCTGGTTTCCTTGTTTTTGTTGTACAGCTTTAGCAGGAAAAAGGCCAGCTTTTGCTCGAACGTCC
>JBLNEJ010000141.1:0-5711 GCA_050262535.1 Clostridia bacterium | reverse complement strand
CTGGATCAAGTCGAGCAAGTCATGCAGCAATACAAGCCGCGGCTGTTTTATCTCAATCCGACCTTTCACAATCCGACAGGATACACCGTATGTACTGCGCAGCGAAAACGGTTGGTGGAGCTGGCGGAAACGTACCAATGTCTGCTCATCGAGGATGACTCCTATCGCGATATTTATTTTGGCGAAAAGCCCCCCCAACCGCTTTTTTCTTATGACACCGCAGGCTGCGTCATTTATGTTCGCAGCTTCAGCAAATACATCGCCCCCGGACTTAGCATCGCTGCTGTCGCTTGCCGTCCCTCGCTCATGCATTATCTCATCAGAGCGAAATCATTGGCAGACAGCGGTACACCGCTGTTAAATCAAAAAATCTTTCTGCATTACTTCTTCTCCGAACGGATGCAGCAACATCTGGGCAAGCTGCGCATTGCCCTTGCGATTCGCAGGGAGATCATGGAAAGGGAGCTGGCTGCCACCGGCTGGAAATGGTCCAGTCCGACAGGTGGCTTCAATTTATGGATACAGCTTCCGGAAACGATTCCGATGGAACGCCTGCTGGGCACATGCATGGAGCATTCCATTACCTTCGTCCCCGGCTCCATCTGTGATCCGCTTCGGGAGCTGAAAACATGGATACGGCTGAGCTATTCGTATCTGAATGAGCAACAGCTGCAAGACGGATTGCAAAAGCTCGTCAGTTTGTCCCTGACACTGGTTTCTAACGGTTAGTGAATGGAACAGAAAAAAACAAGCATCCCACGCGACTTTTGATCGTGAAACGGGATGCTTGTTCGTTCATGTTCGGGTGATCGTGGAGAGGAGGAAAAGGAGAAAACACCCTCTCCTAGCACATGCACATTCCCTGACATTCCATGGATGCTCATGACAAATTGCAGGTAGTAACCACAAAAGCTCGCAGGAGAAGCAGGTTTCCAAGCGGAGCGACTTTCGGCACCCTGCGCAGCGGACATTCTGTTCTTCCATGCAGGGTGAAGACCTTAGCGCAGCTGGAAACCTGGTTCTCCCTAGCACTTCAGCAAACTTATGGAACAACTCCTGCTGATGTTAAGGCGTCTGCTGTCCCAGGAACTGCCTGCCATACTCGCCATGGTTATGGAAAGAGGCGTGCTCGGCTTGAATGGTCGCGTGCGTGATGCCGTATTTTTCACTCAGCATTTCATTGATTGCCAGTATGACACAGAACGGTTGGATGTTCTGATGGATAAAGACGTGAGCGGTGAGCGAATAATGGTCGGTGGAAATGGCCCACAAATGCATTTCATGTACGTCTTCGACCCCTTCGATCTTGGCAATATCGTCCCGGATTTCATCCAGATTGTATTTACCAGGAACGGATTCCATCAGGATCAAATACGATTCCTTAATGATTCTCCAGCCGCCCGTGAAAATGATGACGGCAATCACCATACTGATCAACGGGTCAAAAAAGTACATGCCGGTAAAATATATCAGCCCCGAGGAAACGATAACGCCGATGGAACTGAGCAAATCACCGATAAAGTGCCACAACGCACTCTGAACATTCAGGTTCTCTTCTTCCTTCATGCTGCGGCTTAGTACGATGGTCAACACGATATTCACGATGAGCCCGATTGAGGAGATGATCAACATGAGCTTGAAATCAATGACCTGCGGTGTCACAAACCGGCGTACCCCTTCGACAAGAATCCCGATGGCGATAATCGCAAGTGCAAGCCCGTTTAAAAAGGAGGCGATAATTTCAAAGCGCAAATACCCGAAGGTGTACTTGGCGTTCGGCTCCCGCGACGCGAGGTAAATCGCGAGCATGCTAAGACCAAGGGCAAGTACGTCGGAAATCATATGCGCCGAATCGGACAGAAGGGCCAGCGAGTTGGAGAGAATGCCTCCGATAATTTCAACAATCGTAAAAAACAACGTCAAGAACAGCGTAATCCACAACGTTCGCTTCGACGTGGCTTGATTCTTCACATGTGGAAGATGGTGGTAATCGTACATGCTGGACCTTCTTTCTGTTCCAACTGACAGTCGCGTCAGAGAGAACGATTCTTATTTAGAATAATTTCAATAAGATATTTATTTTTATTATATGCGCAATCCGATAAATGTACAATATCGATCAAACAGTTATGATGCAAACCGTATTCAGCCGCTCCAATTCGTTGTAAACTGATGGAAGCAAACCATGTAACGGTGGTGAACATTTGAATGAAGCCAGAGGAAATGGCACGTCTTCATATGGTCGGTCGCAATCAGGAGATTCAACTGTTCCTTGATGTAATGAAAGACCATGCCGGACAGCGAAAAATCATTAACATATACGGTACGGCAGGGGTTGGAAAAAGCTTTTTGCTGGATGAATTCCAGCATCAGACTCGTAAAAACGGGGCTGTTGCCCTGCTTTTGGACAGCTCCATGTTTTTGCATACTCCCCAGGATTTCTGCTGTTATCTTCTGCAAGCTCTACATGTGGATCATGCAGATCTGGAGCAAACTCCTGCGCTATTGCTTGAGAATTGCATCGAACTCCTCAATGAGCGTGCGACTGGGCAGCAAGTCGTACTTCTGTTGGACACATACGAACAGATGGAGGGGATGGACCATTGGCTGCGTGAATTTTTTATCAAGCGACTTGAGAAATCGATCATCTTTGTCATTTCCGGGCGGTATCCCTTGTCCGAACCATGGCTCCTGGCTCCAGAACTGCGTCAGTCACTGACACGCATCCCCATCGCTGAGCTCGATTTCGAGGCTGTACAGCAGTATGCGCGGTACTGCCATATTTTTGATTCATCCTCGGTGCAGCGGATTTGGCGCCTCTCCAAGGGGCATCCGCTGACCTTGTCACTTGTCACGTTTACGATGAAGCAGTCTTCACAAGGCGAAACAGAACCCTCGACAGGAGAGCTTGAAACCCTCCCCTTCATCGTGAATCAATGGCTGCGTGAGGTTCCCGGCGACCATCTTCGGCCATTGGTGGAAGCGGCATCCGTGCTCCGCCACTTTAACCAGGAGAGCCTTTCCGTAGCTCTCGGACGCGATATCGCTGCATCCGAATTCTTTCAGTTGATCCGCTTCTCTTTTGTCCGGAAAGTAGACCGCGGCTGGACCGTTCATTCCCTGATGCGGGAGTTGATCACACAGGAACTGCTCGCTCGTACACCTCAGTACTATGAGGGAATGCGGATACGGGTACTGCAGTACTATTATGAGATGGTTGCAGGAAGCACCGAGCCTGATCGGTTTTCCCGAGAAGCGATTGAGTTGATGTACTATGTAGGGGATGCGCTGATTCGTGCGTTTATGAACTGGTTTGTTTTGGCCCCACGCCCGTTCGAACCGATCAATTCCGATCAGATCGCCGAAGTGGAGGATTACCTGCTCAAGCGAAAAAAGGAATCGCGCGACACCCATATCGAGCTGGTTGACCAAGCCTCCAACCAGTTGTTCACTTTTACGCTGACTGCCGAGCAAACGCTGTACACAGTGCGATGGCTTGACCTGAAACAGATTGTCGGTCTTGGTTATGATTGTCTGAAGGTGCTGCGCGATACAGCAGGGAGCATCATCGGATTGGCGGTCATTATCCCGATCAATCAAAAAACGCTGCCTTATTTGGCAAAACAACCACGCTCGAAAGCGTATTTTGGCAGATTGAAGGCAGACCAGCGAAAACGACTGTCCGTACCGGAAAACATGCGTGCCGGTTGGTTCATTGAAACGATCGATACTGCGGATTTCGGAGACGCTGCACAGCAGGCTGCTATTGGGCATCTTTTGCACTCTTTGATTTTCACCGGGGAGCTGCTCGTTGAATCGCCTGCTCCGTTCCCTTATTTCATCACCACTCATGAAAGTCTCGGATTCGAACGGGCTGAACATGCCACCCATCTGTATTATGATGGCACCACTCCTGCCCCTACATTCGTATTGGATACGCAGGGGACGCGTCTGCTGACCTATCTCAACCGCATGCTGCATAAGGCAGGACTTGACCATATCATCGCTGCCAACGAAACCGAGAAAACGCCTGTAGTGAAGCCAGCGTCACGCGCAGCGATTCATGAGAGAGTGGAGTTTACCCTTCGTGAAAGAGAGGTAGCCGCCTTGCTTGCAGAAGGAATGACTAACAACGAAATTGCCAAGAAGCTCTTCTTGAGCGAGGTGACGGTAAAAAAACATCTGAAGGCAATGTTCGAAAAGCTGGAGGTCACCAACCGTACCCAATTGCTGAAAAAATTGCTGGAATCATAGCTTCTTTTCCAACAAAAAATCCGCCCGTTATTTGGCGGATTTCTCATTTCCCTTATTGGCAAGCTCCTCAATGTATCGCTTGATGTTTTCATCGGATTGTGATTCGAAATCAATCTTGCCATAACTGTAGAAGTCCTTTTCATGCATCCATTTGATTTCAACCTTGTTTCCTTCCACATCCGGAAACGCAAAGCAGATTCCACCCTCTTGAAGAAAGGGACCGCGAATAAAAATTCCCCGCTCCCGAACTTTTTCCCAAAGCGCGCGCAATTCCTCCAGTGATTCCACCAAAAAGGTGAGCGTAACGTTATGGGGGTTGCTTACAATGCTAAGATCATGATGGGACGTTGTGGAGTCAAAGGCTAGCAGCGATTCTCCTCTTGGCTCGTTCTTTCCTTTACGTTGCATCGCAAACAGCGACTCATAAAACGCGCTGAGCCTCTCCCGATCATGCGCATACAGCGCCACATGTCCCAATCGAATTGTCATTTACATCCGGCCTTTCGTTTTTCTTTCAGCGTACCATCTTGAACGTGATGTGCGTATTATCCCGATGGATAGATAGACGGTACCCATTTGGATAAGATGCTCCACATTTCAGGAAGGAAGACCCGTATTCAGAATCGCTTGTTCGTTGTAAACTTCAAGATAGCCCAATTCGTTGTGGTGGTGAGAGTATGCATGAAACTGTTCTAGAAGCTGAAGACCTGGACAGCTTGCTGCTGGTCGGTCGCAATCAAGAGATCCAATTGTTTGTCAATAGCCTAGAGGACCCTGTCCATTCGAAAAGAGTCCTCAACGTATATGGTACAGCAGGGATCGGTAAAAGCTCCTTGCTGGATGAATTTCAACGGCTGGCCCGAAAACGCGGTGTCATGACCATTTTCATCGACAGCCAAAAATTTGTCCAAACGCCCTCATCCTTTTGTCTTCATATTTTGCAAGCACTTCAGCACTTCGAATCCTTTCCTGAGGACAATCCTTCTCTTCTCCTGGAAACCTGTGTGAAAACCTTGAACGAGCATGCCCAGCATCAGCAAATCACGCTTTTTCTCGACACCTATGAAACAATGGAAAGCATGGACCACTGGCTTCGGGAATATTTCTTCAAGCAGTTGGCCAAAAACATCCTGATCGTCATCGCTGGCAGATACCCGTTGTCTGAGCCCTGGTTGCTTTCGCCGACCTGGCGTCAGCAAATGGTGCGGCTTCCCTTGAACGAGCTCGATTATGCAGCTGTGGAGAAATACGCGCGTTACTGTCATATTTTTGACGAGAGTCTCATTCAACGAATGTGGCGGCACTCCAAGGGGCATCCGCTCACGCTGTCATTGGTTGCATTTACCGTACAACAAAGTACACAGCTTGAGCCCGATCTGCCAAAAAGCGATTACGATACACTCCCGTACATTGTCAGCCAATGGCTTCGAGAGGTCCCCGGCGAACACCTCCGTCCG
>JBLNEJ010000140.1:0-6858 GCA_050262535.1 Clostridia bacterium | reverse complement strand
AGAGTTAATCTGGTAAGACCCCTTATAGACGATAAGGTTGATAGGTTCGGTGTGGAAGCGCGGCAACGCGTGGAGCTGACGAATACTAATCGGTCGAGGACTTATCCACACATAATCCTTTTAGCAAAACATTGCGTATCCAGTTTTCAAGGAATAAAGGAAACCCAGTCCGTCTATGGACTGGGTTTTTGTATTGGGCGCGCCCAGCAAGACATTCATTACCAATTGGTGAAAGTCCAACCGAGGTAAGAGCCTAGTCGCCTCGTAGCTGACAGGCAACGAATGAAGAAATCCATCTCCCCCTACAACCTCGTTCTGGAAATGGGAACGAAGGCGAGCAGCTAAAGCTGAAGCCTGACCATTTTCAAACACGAAAATAACAGCGAATTGAAACGCCAGTCAAAATGCTTCCGTCAAAGGTATCGTAGAGGAGCCACGAAGCATAACACAACGAGGAAAATGGAGATGATTCGATATGAAACATGCAAAACAAATCGGTTCCGCCGTGCTGATGGCGGTATTATTGACAGGCTCGCTTACGCTGCCAACCGTGTATGCGGAATCTGCCCTTCATCCAGCAGGGATTCAGAACGATCCGCCTCCACCGCCGATCACTTTGCAAATCAACGGCGAAGTGCTTGATCCGGAAGAAACCGTTATTTATGAGGATGAACATGAGCATTACATGCTTCCCCTTCGCCAAGCAGCCGAAAAACTGGGCTATACACTCAAATGGAATCAGGAAAAACGCATGCTGGAATTGACCAAAGGACAGCGCTTTATCATGCTCCAAATCGGCAAGGATCAATACAATATCAACAAAATGGCTGTTACGCTCGGTGATGCACCGAAGCTTCAAAATGGCAAAACGTATGTACCGCTTGCCTTCTTCAGCGAGATTCTGAAGGAGAATGTAGTCGTAAACGATCGCTTCCACCTCTCAATCACAGGGGGAGACGCTGATCCTGCCGTTCACATCGCTCCCGTGAAGGAGGGAACCATCACGGATGTCGTGCAGGGAAAAGAAGGGTTCTTCGTCACAATCAATGGGTTTGCCAACGGCATCCGATTGGGCATCAACGACAAGACGGAAATCGTCACAGTCGACGGGAAAAAGCTGACGGTAGACGATCTGAAGCCAGGCATGACCATCTCTGCCACAGTTGGGCCAGCCATGACGCTCAGCATTCCGCCCCAGGCGATGGCCACCAAAATCATCGTCACGGAAACGGGAGCAGAGCTTTTGGGCACGGAGGGGGCTATCACACAGATCACCACATTGCCTGATGGCACAAAAACCGTTGTCATTGAAAAAGGAGTAGCGCTTGGCGGCAAAGGGTTCGAGAGCGTCGTGCTCAAGCTTTCGGATAAAACCGAACTGTTCAGTACGCTCGATAACAGCAAGGTTAAAGCTGATCAATTGAAAGAAGGGCAAACCATCATAGCATTTTACGGGCCGATGGTGACCAAAAGCTTGCCGCCGCAAGCACAGGCTGTCAAAATTCTGGTCAATGTCCAGCAGGAGCCGGTTCAATAGAAGCTACAACTCGTGAAACGATGATCCATCAATAACCAGTCAATCAAAAAGCTGTTGGGGCGTGCAGAATGGAGCATGCGGCCAACAGCTTTTTTCAAGAATGGATTCCGTGGTTACCATTACAAAAATGTAATAGTTAGGTAAGACAAATCGATTTGTAAGCAGAAAGCGCTTCGCTATAGTAGGTTCTGTCAGACGGGAGGAGCTGCATGTCTTATGGAACTGCTACATATCGAGGCGTTTCGATTTTTGAATGATTTGGGAAAAGAATACCCATCCCTTAACCCGCTTGTTCTCTTTTTTGCTGAATATATGCAATTCGGTTTGTGTGCAGGGATGGTGTTTTATTGGCTGACACGTACGGACAAAAACAGAAGGATGGTTTTGCATGCTGTGCTCGCCTTCCTGCTGGCGGAGGTGATCGGGAAAACAGCGGGTTTGGTTTATTCGCATTACCAGCCTTTTGCCGAGCTGCCCAATGTCAACCAGCTTGTCGCTCATGCAGTCGACAATTCCTTTCCCAGCGACCATTCGATCTTGTTTTTTTCCGTTTGCTTCACAATCTGGCTGACACAGCGGCGGAAAACCTGGCTCTGGCTTGTCATCGCATGCGGTGTAGCGCTCTCTCGCGTCTGGGTAGGAGTGCATTATCCGATTGATGTCATGGCAGGAGCGCTGATTGGCGTGTTTTCGGCCAAACTCGTTGTCGCCATCGGCCCAAGGCTTGCCATACTGACAAAGCTGCTTGAAGCTTATGAGCGGGTTGAACGGCGAATGATCCCCATGCGAGGCGAAGGAAGGGACGTATCGCGAGGTTGAACACGAAAGGCGAATGCTTGTACTCACAGCATTCGCCTTTCACGGTGCGCAGCTTAACGGGCGAACCAGGCAACGAGCCTTTGATTGATCTGTTCTTCGGCAAGATCAGGCAGCACTCGGGCTTCTTTGACCAGATCGTACAGTCGCTCCATTGGCTCGCGGCCGTCCGCTTTTTTGGCCTTCGCGTCCTTTTTCAGCAGTTCCCATGTGTTGACGACATAATCACGCTTGGCGATGTCCTGTTTGTTGAAGAAAAAGTCGAGCCGTTCCACCTGTTCAAGGAATTCGCCACCGAATCGGGCCTCCGCATCGCCGCGAAGCAAGGCGATTTCCACTTCATACATCGGGCTTTCCTTGCCTTTTTCCTTCCCGATCCACGGTGTTTCCAAAACGAGCGGCAGGTGACGGATTTTTTCATGATGAACGATGTAGTTCATAGCCTGAAAGCCGATCAAGCCAGCTCCCACAGGGGCATGGCGGTCCTTGGCGGCGCCGCGCAAGTTTTTGCTGTCGTTCAAGTGGACGACGGCCAGCCGATCCAGACCGACAATCCGGTCGAACTGCTCCAGGACACCGTCGAAATCGTTGACGATATCATAGCCGGCATCGTGAACGTGGCACGTATCCAGGCATACGCTCAGCCTGTCGTTGGCACCCACTTTGTCGATGATCGCGGCAATTTCCTCAAAGCTGCGACCGATTTCGGTCCCTTTGCCCGCCATGGTCTCCAGGGCGATCTTCACATCGGTGTCCTTGACCCCGTTTAGCACTTCATTCAAACCTTCAGCAATCCGCGCGATGCCGTACGCCGCATCCTTTTCGGTATAAGCGCCCGGGTGCAGTACGATATTTTTGACGCCAAGGTAGTGTGTACGTTGAATTTCTTCCTGCAAAAAGCGGGTGGCCAGCTCAAAGGTATCATCCTTGTACGAGCCCAGATTGATAATGTACGGCGCGTGGACAACGATTTCCTCGATGCCGAGTTTGTCCATCACGGCCTTGCCTTCCGCTACATATTGCTCTTCAATCGGTTTGCGCCGCGTGTTTTGCGGTGCACCTGTATAGATCATGAACGTACTCGAGCCATAGGTGGCGGCTTCTTCCGCCGCGTTCAGCAGCCCTTTTCCGGAGAATGAAACGTGTGACCCGATTTTTAACATCAATGAGAACCTCCCTTGTTTTCGCAACCTGCCAATAGAGTAAACGTAACGCAAGACACGCTTTTCGTCTATGCCTCAGACGGCTCACGATGTCTTTCCGCTGCAGATTCAACAACCTTCTACGTAATCATGATTGCCAAGTATGTACAGCTATTTTCATTATACCGAAAATGAATGCGCGCATCTTCACGGAAAAGGGAATGAAAAGTGGTTGCTGACTGAACTTTTCGTTGGTAGACTGGCATAAAGATTCGGAATGAATCGAGAAAGGAGCGATCCGTGTGGATTTTCTCATAATGGCAATCGTGCAAATCTTGTATGTTGCCTTTAACTCGTTTCGGGTTGTCCTGATGATTAAGGGCCGGACGAATTTGGCCGCTATGATCAGCACCGTGGAAGTGTTTGTATATTTGACAGGGTTGGCGATCGTCTTGCGGAACCTCGATTCGCCGATCGGAATCCTGATTTACTGCTGTGCGTACGGTGTAGGGATCCTCACAGGCGTCTATATTGAACGAAAAATCGCGTTGGGCTACATTACACTGCAGGTCATTTCCGAGGAAAACAACGATATGGCAGAAATATTGCGAGAGAAGGGCTACGGTGTCACCTCCTGGCATGGAGAGGGGGCGACCGGGACCCGAATGGTATACATGGTTCTGACCAAACGGAAGGAATACAAAGCGCTACGAGAATTGATCCAGGAAATCGATCCAAAGGCGTTTATCGTATCGTTTGAGCCGAACACGTTTGTCGGCGGTTTTTGGACGAAAAAAATTCATTAGCACAAAAAGCATCCCCCTTGAAAACGATACGGAAATGTTTCCGACGTCGCACAAGGGGGATTTCTGTTTGGGGAAATGGCTGCTGGGGCCGATTACTCGCTAGTTCCCATAAATGTTGCTGGTTGACGATGTAACGACACCGTTGTTCACATTGAGGGTGTACGAGAAGCCTCCCGGTCCGCTCCACGTGTTCAGATTGAAGCTTTCTCCTGCAACCAGCTTGACGATCGACACATTGGTGAAGGTTAATGGCGTGCCGGACTGGCATACGGTTGGAGCCTGGTTGCTCTTGGCCATGTAAACAGCCGGATCGGGAGCGCCTGGCTGGGCAATGACGGTCGCGGTTCCATCTGATTCAACGAGAAGCGCGGTTTGTTCATTGACAGCGATTCCTTTGGCGGATGTTGCGGATTCGTAGCCATCCTGGATATTGCGGGCAATGAAGGTGAGGAAGCGGCCCATCCGGTCGCGCTGTTCAAAGTGGCTGTCTGTAATGATTTGTCCGTTTACAGGGGTGTCGATTAGGGCGTGCGTCAGGGAAAGCAGGGAGGAGTAAGGGTTAGCCAATGCGATCGCGGAATCAAGCGTCTTGTTTTTCGTCGCAATCGCATCGTACACATGCTCGCCCTGGATGGCAAGCCCCGCGCTTGTGCCGCCGAACGGGATGCCTTGGGCGATCCGGTTGTTCAGGGCGGTCAAAGCTGGCGAGCCGCTGAGGAATTTCACATAGTCGGCTTGGTTGCCGCCGGCGAAGAAAATGGCTTCCGCTTTGTTGATTTTGTCAATGACGAAGGAGTTGGAGCCTCCCAGCGCCAGATCCTGGATGATCAAGGTGCTGACCGAATTCAACGGGTGGCCTGCTGCTTGGGCCAAATCATAAATGTACGGGTTGTAGGCATCTGTGCCGGAAGCGCGGAGAATGAGAAAATCGCCTCCGTTGGCTTTCTCGCTCATCCAGACAAACGCTTCATCCACGTCCGTGCTGCCGCCCATGAATACCTCGCCAAAGCTGGTGGTTGTGGTTACATCGGTTGTACTGCCATGTGTGTAATACGTGTACGGGGTAGAGGCCGCGAAGACGGGAATGGAGCTGAGCAGCAGGCCAGCTGAGAGAACCGTGCTCGTAAGCATTTTGGATACAGACCATTTGGTACGCATTGCATTTCCCTCCTAGTGTGGACTTGTATTCGAATAGGGACTGTAGCAAAAACGATACCAAGCAGCAGCCCGATCGATGAAGGGTGGTTGCAAGTGGTAGTTTTCAGAGAATTCCGTTGATTCATGGATTAGGGAATGGACATTATGGTTCAAAAGAACAAAGAGAAAACAACCATAAACAGCCAGTGCAATCCAATTAATCAAGCAACAGGGGGCTGTCGGTTCATTGACAATCGTTAATTAGTACTATATAGTTCTAATTATGAAACCATCCCCGAATCGTTCCCATGTGATCTCAACTGCATCCGAACTGTTTTTGGTAAAAGGCGTCGCGAACACGAGCATGGATGAGGTCGTCGTGAAGAGCGGTGTCTCGAAATCGAACATTTATTACCATTTCAAAAGCAAGGAGGAACTGGTTGTTGCTGTTTTGGAGTACCGGATCAACATGCTGCAAGAGCAGCTTGGCCAGATTGCAGGTATGCTGAATCTGTCTGTAAAAGAGCGCATCGCGCGTATGTTTGCCGCTCTGGCGGATGAACTAGAGGGTCGTGCCTGTGTCGGCGGCTGTCCGGTGCTTTCATTGCTGTCCGCCCAAATCCCGGAGGTCAAAATCCGGATTCACGATTTCCTTGGCGGCATGCAGAAAATGGCCGAAGGCTTGCTGGAAGAAGGGCAAAAGCGCGGGGAGTTCAAACCAAAGCTGGACATTTCCGCCACCGCAACGCTGCTTGTTACCGTTCTTGAAGGGGCGATCATGCTGGCAGAATCACAGGGCAATTCAGGCGTTTTGGTGAACGCCGGACATACATTTCTACACTTGCTGCAGGTGTAGTCTTTTTTTGGGCTCATCTAGTACTATGTAGTACTAATTTAAGGAGGAAGAAAATGGCGATCGTTTTTGTAACAGGTGCGACTGGTTTTATTGGCAAGCAATTGATTGGACAACTGGTGAAAAACGGACATACCGTATTGGCCTTGATCCGTTCCCGGCAGAGATGGGAACAGGCATTGGGGAGGATGACAGCAGAAGAGAAGGCTCGCTGCCATGGCCTGTCCGGTGATTTGCGAGAGGAAGGATTGGGGCTGTCTTCCGAGGATTATGAACGAGTTCTTCATGCCGATGTCATCATTCACGCGGGGGTTCCGATGGATATTTCATTGGAGGAATCGGTTGCCCGCCGGGTCATTTTGCAGGGGGCGAGCCATCTTCTGGCACTGGCCAAAGAGCTGCAAGCTCAAAACCGGCTGCACAAGCTGATTCATGTCGTCGGGTACATGAGTCCGTATGATGATGAAAGCGGAAAGATGGAGCAGGATGTTTTCGCGGAAACTCCCGAATGGAAAGAAGCGGGGGGATACGAAAAATACAAATTTTTGGCCGATTTGCTACTGAGAC
>JBLNEJ010000139.1:0-2916 GCA_050262535.1 Clostridia bacterium | reverse complement strand
CAAAGCGCTGCCGACAGATGTGAACAACGAGTTTGACCTGACGGAACGGGAGCTGGAGGTGCTGCTCTGTCTGGCTGAGGGGCTGACCTACAAGCGCATTGCCGAAAAGCTGTTTTTGGCTGAGGGGACGATCCGGAATTATGTTTCGCAAATTTATGCCAAGCTTGACGTGAGCAATCGTCAGCAGGCTGTCAACAAAGGCAAGGTAGCAGGGATGATTCACTGATTCTGGCGGGTATGACAACAACCAGGATGAATGTAACATGACAAAAAAGCAGCAATTCATCACTGGTGACATGACAACAATTTTTCCTACACTGTATGCGAAATGAACCAACGCATATGGAAATGGAGAGAACTTGCATGAAGAAATGGATGAAACGACTCGCGCTTTTGCTGGCAACAACCATAGGGGTAGCCAGCATCGCTCTGCTGCTGCTGGGCAGCACGACCCATGCCGAACTGAAGGGAACGATCGATCAGCAGTTGGCACAGTATGTCCAAACCGCGGAGGCGAGCGGATTTAGCGGCGTGGTTTTGGCCGCGCAAAATGGACGCACGGTGTTCCGGCAAGCATATGGCTGGGCGGACAAGGAACAAAAGCGGGTGAATACGACGGAAACGTATTTTTCCGCAGGCTCACTGCAAAAGTCGATGACAGCTGTAGCCGTACTGCAACTGGTGGGTGAAGGCAAGCTGTCGCTTCATGAACCGATTTCCACCTATTTGCCCGATTATCCGAAGGAAGTCGGCGACAAAATTACGCTTCATCACTTGCTCAGCCACAGCTCCGGCATCCCGGATTATCTCGTTCCCGAGCTGGTTACGTACACGAAAGCGTATACGGTCAACGAAATTGTCGATCTGTTCAAAAACAAGCCGCTTCTGTTTGAACCAGGCACTAAATTCGACTATTCCAACTCCAACTATGTGCTTGCCGGGCTTCTGATCGAAACGGCGAGTCACATGAGCTACGAGCAATATATGCAGCAGCATGTTTTTGGACCGACCGGGATGGAACACAGCTTCCTGAAACGGCAGCCCGGCATGGATATCGCGATCGGCTACGAGAAAGGCGAGCGGGCGGAGATTGTGGACGATTCCCTGCTGTATGCGTGCGGGAGCTTGATTACGACCGTCGACGATTTGTTTCGCTACGATCGCGCGATGAAAGAAAACAAGCTGATTTCCGCCGAGCAAACAAAGCTGATGCAGCACGGATACACTCCCATTTCCAGGCTGGCCCGGATCGACTACGGATACGGCTGGTATGTTTCCGACAGCTTTGTGACGCTAAATCGCCCGTATGTATGGCACGGGGGCTCATTACCGGGCTTGCGGGCAGGATTGGACCGCATCGAGCAGGATGACGTGACCGTGATCGTGCTGAGCAACTTCAGCTCTGATTGGAATATCGGGGGATTCACAAGGGAAATCGCATCGATCGTGCTGAAGGAGCGCTTCTGGATTTGGCAAAAAATCGGCTGAACATTCACGTAGCGGAAAGCTCTTGAAAATTTTGCATACTCGTCTATAATAATCTGTATGGGATGAAGCCTCTTCCTCTATTGGATGAGGCTTTCTTAAATACCATTTATTCCAATGTGAAAACTTAGTGATTGCATAGCAGAGACAGGGGAGAGACCACACGATGAAAAAAATGAAAAAGCTGCTCATGTCATTGTCGGTATTCGCGCTGCTGGCCGCAGGCTGCTCCAGCGAAAAACCGGCTGCAGGCACGGAAAATGGCGCACAGCCGGCCGCCGAGCAAAAGCCAAGCAAAAAGATTGCACTCGTACTGCCTGAAAAAATCGGCGTAAACCCGTTCTTCCAGCAAATGGACGACGGAGTGAAAAAAGCGGCAAAAGATTTGAACGTAGAAGTAAAAACGATTGAGTCGACTGACCATTCCGCAATCGAACAAAACCTTCGCGCTGCGGTAGCGGAAAATTACGATTTGATCATCACTTCTTCGTTTGAATCCGAGGATGCGCTGAAGAAAGTGGCGGGGGAAAACCCGGAGAAGCCGTTTGCCATTATCGATACGACCGTTGATTTGCCGAACGTGCGCAACGTTGTGTTCCGCGAGCAGGAAGCTGCCTACCTGATCGGTGCGGCTGCTGGCCTGGCGACCAAAACAAATACAGTTGGGATCGTCGTCGCAATGGACATCCCGATTTTGAAAAAATGGACTGTTGGGTACGAGGAAGGGTTGAAAGCAACCAATCCAAACGCGAAGCTGCTCGTGAACTACGTAGGCGGCTTCACCGACCCGGCGAAAGCGAAGGAGCTGGCATTGCTGCAGCATTCGCAAGGGGCTGACTTCATCAACGGGGCAGCGGCCGTTGGCGATCTGGGTGTGTTTGAAGCAGCGAAGGAAAAAGGCTTCTATACAGCGGGACAAGACGTGGACCGTACGACGATCGACCCTGAGCACATCGTTCTTTCCCAATTGAAAGGCACCGATGCGGTAGCGTATGACACCGTGAAGCAATTTGTTGAAGGCACGTACAAGCCGGGTGTGTTTGATTACGGTCTGAAGGAAAACGGCGTCGGCGTGACATTCGTGACACATGAAAGCACATCTCCGCTCAGTCCGTTTATTGGCGAGGAAACCATCAAAAAAGTAAAAGAAATCAAGGATGAGATCGTTTCTGGCAAGCGCACGGTGACCAACCCGCTCAAACAATAGTGCGTGAGGCATTCCACGGACCGGCTGCGTATATGCAGTCGGTTCGTTTTCGTAGTAAACGAAGAGGCTAGGCTGAAGAAGGGGGAGAAAGAATGGCCGTTTTGTTGGAGATGGACCGGATCACCAAGCAGTATGGCACCTTTACCGCCAACGATCAGGTCAATTTTTCCCTGAATGCGGGAGAGATTCACGCGATCGTTGGGGAAAACGGCGCGGGCAAAACG
>JBLNEJ010000138.1:0-2746 GCA_050262535.1 Clostridia bacterium | reverse complement strand
AATCTCGATGATCTTTTCAAACGTTTTCCATTGTATCGATCCCGTATGAAGCCCCTTCACTAGATTTTGTAAAAAGAGTATGAATAGTTTGTAAGAATTAGACTAACCGTTTCACAGTTCGTCGAATAAACCGTTTTACTATGGGGAACCTAACCGTTGTACCCATTCGGTTTCAAAAAAGGAGGTAGACAGCTTGTCCAAACATAATGGCGTTAAGAATGAGATGGGAAAGAAGGAAAATCCTTCGCAAACACGATCATCCAATACCCTCAGCAAGGAACAAACCGCCTCAAAACAACAGGGAGAATAGCAGGAGCGATCCGCTCTTTGCTTCTCCCTTGTTTATTTTCTGTTATACTCTTTTACGCCACGATAGTTCACCCAATCACGCATCATCTGACGTACTTGTCCCCGTCGAGTGATTAGCCACCGCCGGATAAACTGGTGCTCTTCCTCATTCAGATGACTTTTCGGAACGCTCCCCAAGACATTGTCAATCGTTTCATCTGAGACTTGCTCAACACGTGTCAGCATCGGCTCAAGGTTATGCAGGTTGACTTGCAGACGAAGTAGTCCTTCCGGCACATGATAGAACAGCCACGGCCTGCGCCAATACGGTTCATTCCATTGATGACTGTGCCACTTTTTTGGTGCTCCAAACAAGGCATGGCCATGGTCAATCAAGTACCACTCGTAGCGGTCGTTCCGATCGTTTCGATACAGCACGAGGTTTTTTCCAGAAGCTCGATCAATATTTCCGATCCATACATCGAATACGACCAGCATTTTCAGCAGCTCCACATGGCTGACATACTTCTCTGCCCGCTGCCGGACTTTCTTCTCGACTTTACCCCAGGTAGCGATCTCTCTGGCATCGACCTGGATGGAAACGAGCCCATCCTGAAGCTTGCCATCTGGACCAATCACTTGGGTATGCTGCAGTTGCGCAACCGGAAAGCCGAGCATCACGGCAAGCTGTGCGGATATCCACTCATTGGCAATCAACGGGCCTGAGTCATAGGAATGAGCGGGATTTGCGAACTTGAAATATCCGTTACGTCCCCTGTCTGACTGTACGATCCACACATGGCCTTGCCGTTTTTCCTTCCATACCTTCAGCAGGTTCCATTGCTCAGTCGTCATTCTTATCCTCCTGCTCTGGTGTTGGTTGTTTGAGCAATCCTTTGCCAGCGCTATCGCACAGTTTCTGAAATTCGCGGGCATAGCGGGTCGCAATCGCCTTCCATTCGAAATCCTGGGCAAGGCTCAAGCCGCGTAGAACCCGCTGTTGCGTTACAGCCGGATTTCCCCACATCCTCCGAACTGCGATGGCAATCCCCTTTCCATTGATGCGGGGAATGATCTGGGCAACATCGCTTGTGACGAACTGTGCAAGCCCCCCTGACCTCGTCGATACAAGCGGCACCCCGTTCGCCAACGCTTCCAATGCAACAAGACCGAACGATTCCTGCTTGCTTGGAACAATCACCGCCCCATAGTGCGAATACAAAAGAGAGAGCTTTTCGGGGGGCACAAAGCCCAGCAGGTTGACATGGCGCCCAAGGCTCCATTTCTTGATCAACGTACGCAGACGCAGGTGGTAGTTGGGCGTTCCTGTACCCGCGATGTCAAGCTGTACGGCTGGATTATGCTTCATGAGTATGGCTAGGGCAGCCAGTGTTTCCTCAATTCCTTTTTGCCGCGTTAGCCTTCCGGCAAAAAGCATCCGTACCTGCGGCTTGCTTCCAGGTTCACCCCGCAGCTTGACCCCGTTTTCAATGACCACGATCTTTCCCTTGCATATAGGGTATTCCGTTGCCAAAGAACGTCGCTGCCATCTGCTTGGCACGACGATCTGATCGCATGTTGCAAGCAAACGTTGCTGCCGGATGAGATGTGCCCGCCGGAAGCTTGTCAGAACCCTGCTCTCATGACCGATCAGCGAATGGCAGGTGTAGACAACCGGAATCCCTTTTGTTTTTCGGAAATAGCATGCCAGATTGGCAAACGAAACGCTGTGGATATGAATGAGATCGGGAAGCGCCAGCCTTTGTTGATCAATCCATTCAACGATGGGGCGATACTGGTTTTTTCTTCTGTGCCTGCAATAATAGTCGGAACGGGTTGGAAAATGAATGATCCGCAGGGGTCCACACTCATTAACCAGCACCTCTGCCAGATCATGATTGGTCAGTACCGTCAGCTGATGTCCCATTTCAACCAGATGATGAGTCAGCTGAGTGGCGACGACCCCAAGACCCCCGATGATCCGTGATGTTTCATACTCGTTGGACATGACCCAAATATGCACTTGAATCACTCCTGGTTGGCATACTGTGCCAAGGATCGCAAAAACGGTGGAATCGCCTGGCGTGCCTCAAGCTCTTTCTTCAGCTTTCTTTCCAGCTTGCGTTTGCCTTGCTCCGATTGTGCAGCGTACTTTCGCAAAACCCTGTACGTTTTATGCGGAAACAAGATCCATGCATGAATCAGTTCATATTCACTTCTCTCAAGCTTCTCCACATGGCGATATCCATCCAGAATACTCCTGGCAATGGTGAAGTCCCACCGGTTGCTTTTATTCGCCAGGCGAATCATTCGGTAAAGGTCATAGATGCGCAAATCGTACCGCAATGCCGACCAAACCGACGCGGGCTTTAGGTGGCAGCGCAGCGCTCGCGCGATCGAGAATCAGGTGGCCGCCAAGACGCAGCGTGATGCCGTCGATGGTGAGCATGGGCGCGGA
>JBLNEJ010000137.1:0-6564 GCA_050262535.1 Clostridia bacterium | reverse complement strand
TTAAACAGAATGGAGAGATCAATCGTGCAAGCAAGGCTGAATGAAATGAGGCAGATGGCGCTTGAGCAAATCGCGCAAGTGACAGGCGGGTCGCAGCTGCAAGACCTGCGCGTCAAGTATTTGGGGAAAAAGGGGGAACTGACGGAAATTTTGCGCGGCATGGGCAGCCTGTCCGCAGAAGAGCGTCCGTTGGTCGGGCAGATTGTCAACGAGGTTCGTGAAGCGCTGGAATCGGCGTTTTCCTCCAAGCAAACGGAGCTGGAGCAAGCCGTGCTGGCACAAAAGCTGGCATCGGAGAAAATCGATGTGACCTTGCCAGGACGTCCGATTCCGGCGGGAACCATGCACCCGCTCTCCCGTGTTATTGAAGAGGCGGAGGATATTTTCATGGGGCTTGGCTTTGAAGTGGCGGAAGGACCGGAAGTGGAGCTTGACCACTACAACTTTGAAATGCTGAACCTGCCGAAGGACCACCCGGCCCGCGACATGCAGGATTCCTTCTATATCACGGAGGAGATTTTGCTGCGTACCCAAACCTCTCCGGTGCAAGCGAGAACGATGCTTGCCAAAGCAGGCAAAACGCCGGTCAAAATCATTTGTCCTGGCAAGGTGTATCGCCGCGATGACGACGATGCGACCCATTCCCACCAATTCATGCAGATCGAAGGTCTGGTCATTGGCAAGGGAATCAGCATGAGCGATCTGAAAGGGACGCTGCTGACGTTTGCCCGCCAAATGTTCGGGGAGAATCAGAAGATTCGTTTGCGCCCGAGCTTTTTCCCGTTTACCGAGCCAAGCGTTGAGGTCGATATCCAATGCGTCATGTGCGGTGGCGAAGGCTGCCGGATGTGCAAGCATACGAAATGGATCGAGATTTTGGGCGCAGGGATGGTCCATCCGAACGTGCTGCGCATGGGCGGCTACGATCCGGAGGAAGTCAGCGGCTTTGCATTCGGGATGGGTGTGGAGCGCATTGCGCTGTTGAAATACGGCATTGACGATATTCGTCATTTCTATACGAACGATGTGCGTTTCTTGCGCCAGTTCAACCGGAGCTAGGGAGGAGAGCAAACAATGAAGGTATCCTATAATTGGCTGGCCGAATATGTCGATTTGAGCGGTGTCACACCGGAATCGCTGGCTGAGCTGTTAACGAGAAGCGGAATTGAAGTCGATAGCGTAGAGGCGCGCAACGAGGGTGTCAGCCAGGTTGTGGTCGGCTATGTCAAAGAACGCAGCAAGCACCCGGATGCGGATCGCTTGAGTGTATGTATTGTAGAAGCAGGACAGGGCGAAGACTTGCAAATCGTCTGCGGCGCTCCGAACGTTGCCCAAGGGCAAAAAGTGCCTGTCGCTTTGGTGGGAGCCAAATTGCCTGGCGGTCTTGCGATTAAGCGCTCCAAGCTGCGTGGCGTGGAGTCCCAGGGCATGATCTGCTCGGCAAAAGAGCTTGGCATCAATGACAAGCTGCTCGCCAAGGATCAACAGGAAGGCATTCTCGTGTTGCCGGAGGATGCGGAAGTGGGCATGGATGCCGTTTCCTATCTCGGCCTCGATGATTATGTGCTGGAGCTGGGCTTGACACCGAACCGCTCCGATTGTCTGAGCATGCTTGGTGTTGCTTATGAGGTTGCTGCGATTTTGGGGCGCGAAGTCATTTTGCCGGATACGAATGTGAACGAGAATGGCGGCCAAAATCCGGTGAAGGTGACCATTGATGCGACCGAGCATTGCTATCAGTACGCCGGCCGCCACTTCACTGAGGCGACGATCGCAACCTCCCCGCAATGGATGAAGAACCGCCTGATGGCAGCAGGTGTGCGCCCGATCAACAACGTGGTGGATGTCACCAACTACGTCATGCTGGAATACGGCCAACCGCTGCATGCGTTCACGAGCAAGGAAGTGGCAAATAGCGAGATCGTCGTTCGTCTTGCCCATGCCGGGGAAAAGCTCGTTACGCTGGATGATCAGGAGCGGGCTCTTGATGAACAGACACTGTTGATCGCTGACGGTGAAAAAGGCTTGGCAATCGCTGGCATCATGGGCGGAGCTAACTCGGAGATTACGCCGGAGACAACGGAGATCATTCTCGAATCCGCCTACTTCACACCGAAGTCGATCCGCCGTTCGGCGAAAATGCTCGGCATGCGTACCGAAGGCTGCGTACGCTGGGAAAAAGGCGTGGATCAGTCGCGAGTCATGGCTGCTGCCAACCGCGCGGCACTGTTGATCCAGCAACTGAGCGGAGCAAAAGTTTCCCAAGGGGTTGCCGATGTTTGCGTGAATACCATCGAGCCCAAAACCGTCAGCCTGACGCTGGAGAAGCTAAATACCCACCTTGGCATGACGTTAACCGCTGAAGATGTATCCAGCATTTTCACCAAGCTGCAATTCCCGTACGAAACAGATGGCACTAGCTGGACCGTTACCGTACCGACTCGTCGCGGAGACATCAGCCTGTCGGAGGATTTGATCGAGGAAGTCGCTCGTCTGTATGGCTATGACAACATTCCAACGACGCTTCCGCAGGGGGAAACGACACAAGGGCAGTTGACCCGCTCACAGCAAATCCGCCGGGCGATTCGCCATCATCTGATGGGAGCCGGGCTGTCGGAAGCCGTATCATATTCCCTTGTTTCGCCGGAGCATGTGGATGAAGTGGAAGGTTTGCATCAGGGAGCCGTAGCAATTCCGCTTGCAATGCCGATGAGTGAAGACCGCAGCGTCCTGCGCACAAGCTTGATTCCAAGCTTGCTCGAAACGGCTGCATACAACAACAATCGTCAAAATCATGACCTGGCCTTCTTCGAATTGGGCAAAGTCTTCATTACGAGCGAAACGAAGCTGACGCAGCTGCCGGAGGAACCGCTCTATGTCGGCGGCCTGATCAGCGGGGAGTGGGTGCCGCAAAACTGGATGGGCGCTAAGCAGCCGACCGATTTCTACCTGTTGAAAGGAATTGTGGAATCCCTGCTCAACCATTTGGGGGTTGGCGGTGTTGCCTACAAGCAGACGGAAGAGCGCAAAGGCATGCATCCGGGCCGTACCGCGGACGTAACGGTCAACGGCGAGAGCATCGGATATCTCGGTCAAATTCATCCGGCACTGGAAAAAGCGTATGATTTGACAGCGACCTTCGTCTTCCAGCTGGAACTGAGCAAGCTGATCGAACACGCGACCAAACTGAAGGATTACCACATGCTGCCGAAGTTCCCGGCCATTACGCGCGACCTGGCGTTTGTCATCGACCGCAGCGTACCGGCGGCCAGCATGACCGAACTGATCGCTGCGCAATCGGGCGATCTGCTCGAATCGATCACTCTGTTCGACGTTTATACCGGCGAACGCGTAGCAGCAGACAAGAAGAGTGTCGCCTTCTCCCTTGTCTATCGTCATCCGGAGCGTACTCTGCAGGATGAAGAGGTTCAGCAGGCTACCGCAAAAGTGATTGCCGCCTTGAGCGAAACGTTGGGGGCAGAGCTCCGCATGTAAAAACTCGCAAACTGCTCGCTAGTGCAAAGGAAAATCTTGACGAACCTTGGCATTTTCGGTAGTTTAAGAGATATGGGTATTTGTCAGTTTTGTGAATTGCCTGACAGCGGTTCACAGTAAATCGGATCTCCTCAAAGAGAGGAGAAAACGGGAGCAACCGTTTTGTAGTTAGGAGGAAGCCTGCGTGCAGGAACCGGGGAAGAATCGCATAACGGTAGAGATCTATGGCCAACAATATCGGCTGAGCGGCAGTGCGAGCGTAAGCCACATGCGGATGATTGCCGGTTATGTCGATGACAAAATGAATGAGATTGGTCAAGGAAATTCTCGGCTGGACACAGCGAAGATAGCCGTTCTGGCCGCAGTCAACATGGCTGATGAATACGTACGACTGAAAAAAGAGTACGAACAGCTGCTGAAAATCCTCCAGGCAGACGGAAAAGGACAAACAGGCAACTAACAACAGATGACACCTCTTCTCTATTGCATAACAGTTGAGAAGGGGTGTTTCTTTATAATTTTCATTGTATGGCTGTTTAGGAGTAACGAGCTTGATTTCAAAAAAGGCGGGTGGATGTAATGTTTCGATTGAGAACCTGTGCGGCTATTCTAATGACAGTATTGACCGTTTTTTCTGTATCCTTTGGATATGCTCAAGGAGTCAAGGTAAACCTAACGGAGAATGAACTTGAACTAAATTATAAGTGGTATCAGGAAGTATTAGCTGTCATTGATGAGTATCAAAAAGAGCATATGTTGAAATATGAAGTGCTTGTAAAAATGTATGGAGAAACGGCTGAAGTAAAAGCGTTTAATAACAGAGTAAGAGACAATGTATCAGCCTTTTCCTATGCAGCAGCACGGCTATACAGTGAGATGTTTTTGGGCATGCATCGTACAGATCAAGAAGTGGAAAAGAAATCCGATGAGTATATAAAGTTATACCAACAAGGAAAAGTACACTATAACACTACGAATAAAAAGACGATAATTGCCATGGACGCGGCCATTGTGTATAAGTACCCAATTGAAGCAAGCAAGTATGAAGCCACGAGTCTTCCGTATGGCTTAGAAATCGTAAACAGGGGATTTGTTCCTGGATGGATACTGGAACATTTCACGAGCGGAGAAACAGGGTTTATTTCGAATAAATCAGTGACCACTTACGATGCGATTCAACCCAGGACGATTCGTGTCAAAGTCGAGAAAGCCTATCTTGTCAGTATTCCCGCTGCAAATGCCAAGACAAGAGCAAGCCTGGGCAAAGATGTGCAACTTACAGCTTTGGGGGAAAACGGGACGTATTTCTTTGTTGAAGCCATTGATAGTTATGGCACTCTGTTACGAGGATTTATTTCAAAAACGGTGGCGTGGTAAATCAAGCAAACATCAATTGCACATTTCACAGTAGTGATACTTGTATTTTGCGAGTATCGCTATTGTGATTTTTCGGTTGTATGTATAAGATTAGTGAAGTTCAAGATTTTGAAAAAGGGAAGCGCCGTAGAAGTGGATAAAAGCAATCTTCAAGAAGCGAAACTGAAAACCGGTTTACATTAAGGATAGAACGAAAGATCGGAACATCATGAAAAGCGAAAGGAAGAATCAAGGTGACAACGATGACCAAAGAACAGCTGATTGATGCGGCAGCAAAGCTGAATCTTATGGAAAAAGACACCAAGCTCGGACTGCTGCTGCGCGAATTGGGAAAAGTCGTGATCGCTTTTTCCGGCGGTGTCGACAGTACATTCCTGCTGGCAAGAGCGGTACAGGAGTTGGGTGATCGGGCAATAGCGGTTACAGCGGCTTCCGAGACGTTTCCGACAAGAGAATTTGAAGCGGCGAAGCATCTGGCGCAGAAACTGAATGCGCGTTGGGTTCAGACCGAGATTCGGGAAATGGAAAACCCCAATTTCGTCTCCAATCCGGTGAATCGCTGCTTTTATTGCAAAGATGGCTTGTATGAACATCTTGGCCATCTTGCGGAACAAAACGATTGGGGCGCCGTGATTTGCGATGGAGCCAACATGGACGATTTGGGGGATTACCGGCCCGGACGGGTTGCGGCAGCACAGCGTGGCGTGCGCAGTCTGCTGCAAGAGGCGGGTCTCTATAAAGAAGAGCTGCGCCAGCTTTCTAAGGCGTTGGGACTGTCCACCTGGAACAAGCCGTCCTTTGCCTGCCTGTCTTCCCGCATTCCATATGGCTCGGAAATCACGCTGGAAAAAATCGACCAGATCGACCGGGCGGAAGGCTTTTTGATGAGCTTGGGCTTCCATCAGGTCCGGGTGCGCCATCATGACACAATCGCCCGCATCGAGGTCTTGCCGGAGGAGATCCCGCTGCTGCTTGAAAAACGCGCAGAGGTTGACGGGATGCTGCGTGACATCGGCTTCCGCTATGTGACACTGGATTTGTTCGGCTACCAGACGGGCAGCCTGAACGCAGTTCTGGATGGAGATGTGAAGAAAAGTCATGCGTAGGACTATACGAGACATTTTGCAGCAAGTACAGACAGGGGAGCTGACGCCGGAAGCGGCCGAGAGTCTGCTTGGGCAAGCGGACGGGGAAGAGATGGATTACGCCAAGCTAGATCTCGGACGCGAGAAGCGGACAGGATTTCCTGAAGTGATTTATGCGGCAGGAAAAACGGCAGAGCAGCTTTGCGGCATCTTTCGCCGGCTGCAGGAGTACCAGGAAATTGTGCTGGCAACTCGGGTATCAGCGGAGCAGGCAGAGCTGCTTTTGGCCGAGGCGAACGATGCAGTCTACCATTCTGAGGCGCGGGTTGCCATCTGGAGCAAGGAGCCGCTCGTTCCCGTTCGTCCGGGATACATAGCGGTCGTGGCGGCGGGCACATCCGATTGGCAGGTTGCCCAGGAGGCTGCCTGGACGATCCGTTGTCTCGGCAGCGAGGCGCGGGTGATTGCAGATGTGGGCGTGGCCGGGATTCATCGGCTGTTCGCACGGCTGGAGGAGATCAGGGGGGCTGCGGCGATCATCTGTGTTGCCGGCATGGAAGGAGCCTTGGCAAGTGTGGTAGCAGGACTGGTTGACAAACCGGTGATT
>JBLNEJ010000136.1:0-4873 GCA_050262535.1 Clostridia bacterium | reverse complement strand
TACGTCATTTCCGATCGGATACCCTTCCTTCGTTTTTCCCCCCGCTTTCGGGTACGGGAACACGATGCCGCGGTTATCGACGGTTTTAGCCGCTTCCACGTGCATCCCTTCCACCTTCTGTTTGCTGAAGGCAGACGGGATGTATGAAATATCTACCTTGCCCGCCTTTGCTGCTGCGAAAGCAGTATCCTCGTTCAAAAACAGGAAGGTCAGTTTCTTGAATGCAGGCATCGATCCGTAATACAAAGGATTGCGCTCGACGATGACCTGCTGGCCTCTGTCCCACTGAACCAGCTTGTATGGGCCTGAGCCCAGCGGCTTTTGGGCGTAGTCCTTGTTATAGGCATGCTTGGGAACGATGCCTGTCGTGACCAACAGCGTGATAAAGGTGGACTGCGGCTGCTTCAATGTTAATTTGACCGTAAAGTCATCGAGTTTCTCTACCTGTTTCAGGTTGGTCAAATCGATCACGGAGCCGTTCGATGCCGCGGTTTGAAACGTAAAAACAACATCCTCGGCCGTAACCGGGTGCCCATCGGAAAATGTGGCGTCTTGCCGAAGCTTGACCGTCCAGATCGTCCCATCCGGGCTGATCTCATACCCGGTTGCCAAGTCATTCTCGATCTTCATCTCGGCGTCCCGTTTCAGGATGGTGCTTTGGAACAGCGGCGATCCATAACGTCCCCAGCCCGTTGTCGGATCAAAACCGCCTTCCGGTTCTGCTCCCACTGCCAAAATTAACTCGTCCTTCACAGCGGCTGCTGTTCCAGCAGGCTGCTTTGATTGGTCCGGCATTTGAGCGGATGGAGCACAGCCCACGAGCATCATGCCTGCGATCAAGCCAAGAACAACGGAATGACGAAAATCTCTCTTCACCAAACGATTTCACTCCTACTGGCTTCCGATTCATCATACGTAACACGATTTGATAAAATAGTAGCACAAGGGTTTGACCAATTCACCTGTATTTTTTACGTATGGTGCCGCCAAGCAGGAAAAAGCAAACCTTGTCCCAGAGAATCAAGGTTTGCTTTTGAATGATGGATTCATTTGAACAAGCTCTGCAACGTCACAATCCGTTTCTTCTTTAGCATGCGGGCTTCAATTGCCTGATCGACCGTTACACAGCAAAAGCGTGTTTTCGCATTGGGACGCGACTGGGCGACAAGGTCCAGATCGGCATTGATGGCCGTTCCAATCGTCACATATCCGCCGCCTGTCGTGGCATCCCGCAGGAGCAGAATCAGCTCCTTCTCATTCGGAACCATAATCGCGCCGATCGGGTAGACAATATCGACCACATTGGAGGCATTGTTGCCCGCACCAAACGGCGGTTCGAACTCCTTGAAGGAAACTGTTGCCCCCGTATAGCGATAGGCAATGTTGTTCGACTCAAGTCCTACGTTCCATTCCGAATTCAGAAATGCCTTCATCCCCTCATCACTGAGCCGATAGCTGGAAATCCCCAACACCATCCGAATGTCGAGGGATGAAGCAAAACGCGGAAGGTACTCCTCAGGAATTCGCCTCCCAATGTGGTGAAAGACGCCCGGCAACGGCTCGCCAACGGGAATTTCATCCCCCTTCTGCAGCTTCCGTCCCTGGAATCCGCCAAGGCAGCTGATCGTATAGGTCGATTTCGAGCCGAGAACGTCAGGAACCTGAATGCCGCCGGAAACACAAAGGTAGGTTTTCACCCCCTTCGTTGCGGCACGCATCGTCAGCACATCCCCTTCCTGCACACAGATCGTTTCCCACATCGGAACCTGATGTCCGTTCAGGTTCATCTCGATGGGTGCCCCGGTAATAGCAATGACCGTTTTTTTGCGAAACTCGATCTTCGGTCCAATTAACGTAATCTCCAGTGCCGCATATTCCAAGGGGTTGCCCAGCAGCAGATTACCGAGTATGTAAGAATATCGGTCAGCAGCTCCGGACGGAGGGACACCGAGATGGTAGTAATCCTTTCGTCCCATATCCTGTATCATCGTTTGCAGCCCGCCATCCAACATATAGAGCATGCTAGAATCCCTCCATCAACCGGTTCAGGTACGCTTTTTTGTCGGCAATGTACTCTTCTGTTGAGAAATCGACGTTCTTGATTCGATACCGGTAGCTGCCCTCTGCAACCTGCTGTGCGATCTCTTTGTATTCGGATTCGTCAATGCTGCGGTGCTTCCAAATATCGCCCGGCCTGGCCAAAAAGAACGTATCCTTGAGGTCAGGCAAGCGAAGCGACTGATCAAACACAGGGACGGCCGACATCCCGATCAATTGGTAGCTTCCGGGGGCATTCAGCGGATAGATCACGGTAAACGCGCCGCCTATGCCAACCGCCTGTCGCGGCGTGTCTGTCCGTGGGCTGAAGTATTTCGGCGTCTGGATGATCTGGTCCTTTTCAAGACCTAACGGATACTCCCACGCCGTTCCTGGAATAAAGCCCATCATCGTTATCAAGTACGGACTGGAGGCATGCGCTTCAATAAATCGTTCTTTGTCTTTAAAGCCATTGAGCTTCATCACCAGCTCAAAATTGGTGGTCGCCTCACGCGAGATGTTTCGTTCCATGAACCGCCTGCTGTACTCGGCGGTGAGCGGGTCGTCGTACCAGATCGGGATGTCGATAATCCGCACCTGCAGACTCAGTTCGGAAGGCTCGCTTTTTGTAATATCGATCTCCTTCAAATATTCGAGCAGATCGTTGGCGGAGATGGTCTCGGGATCAAAGCGGATAATATAAGAAGAATTGGATGGACAGATGTCGAGGATTCCGGGTATGTGGCGCTTGCGCAGCTCATTGGTTACGGCAAGCGCTTTAAAATTGCTTTCCTCACTCATATCCCGGGAGATTTCCGCATAAATGTATTCGTCTCCGCCAAAGTCAAATCGGGTTTCGGGCAGTGTGAACATGAGCCTCTTCCTTCCTCTCTCGCCTTACTGCAGCAGTTTTTGCATCCGTCTGCTTAACGTCGCTTTGCTGACGCCCAAAATTTTGGCGACTTTCGAAGCAGTTCCGTACTTTTTCAATGCAAGTGAAATCAGCTGGTTTTCCACTTCTTCCACGGCATCCTTTAGCGGCATGATATCGAATACCATTGTCTTGTTTTCACTCTTCAAGCTGTCTTCCTCGAACAGGTTGGGCAGTACATCCTGCGCGCAAATCGTATCGTTGCGCGTGGTTACCGCAAGCCGTTCGACCATGTTTTGCAGCTCACGCACATTGCCTGGCCACGAATACCCCTCCAGAACAGTCAATGCCTCACGGGTCAAGCTTTTTTCCAGCTTGTATTGTTGATTGAACTGCTTCAGAAAGTGAATCACGAGCGGCACAATATCAGCCGTACGCTTGCGCAAGGGCGGAATTTCGATTGGAATGACATGCAGACGGTAGTACAAATCTTCTCGAAATTTCTGGCGTTTGACCATTTCCTTCAAATTCTGATTGGTTGCCACGATGACCCGCACATCAACCGGAATTGTTTGTGTTCCTCCGACTCGCATGACCTCCCGTTCCTGCAGCACACGCAGTAGCTTCACCTGCATGTTGTAGGGAAGCTCGGTCACTTCATCGAGAAAAATGCTTCCCCGATGAGCCAGCTCGAACATCCCGAGCTTTCCTTTCTGGTCCGCTCCGGTAAATGCGCCCTTTTCATAGCCGAACAGTTCGCTTTCCAGTAAATTTTTCGGGATGGCCCCGCAATTGACCCGAATCAGCGGTTCATTTTTACGCGGACTGAAATCGTGCAAAGCCTGGGCAAACACCTCTTTGCCGACTCCCGACTCGCCAACGAGCAGGACCGTGGAATCGACTTTGGCGATATGCTTCAGCTCGTCAACCAGCCTGCCCATGATTGAGGAGCGATAGATCAGCTTTTTGTGATGCTGCTGCTTGATCAGCACTTCCTCGTTGTCGTGCTCGTGCCCGCGTGATTTGCGAGTGCCTGTCAGATCGGACCGGGAAACATGGATGCCCGTAATATCCCGGGACAGGATGACCACCTTCTCGATTTTGTCCCCATGAAACACGGGAGTCGCCACCGACCAGATCATCCGCCCGTTTTTGGACTCCTGGATCATCGACAGCTTTTTCTTTTGGGTCATGCATAAATCCGCAATATTCGGATAAAAAATGCCAGCCTTCTCAAGCTGAAAAATATCCTTGTCGATCAGCTGGTCGGGTGTCGGGACTTCCCAGAACTCTCGCAAAAACGTCCCGGCAATGCGAACGATTTTGCCAGAATGATTGACGACGATGATCTGTTCATTTTCAGAGGAGTAGATCGCTTGCAAATCGTCACTGAGCTTGCGTACGAACTCCAGCTCATTGACAGCCTCGCCCAATCGTTCTCGCGGAGAGAAAATATGGACAATTCCGATAATTTTTCCGTGCTCGTGCAGCGGTGAAAAGTTTCCGCTGATACGCTTGAAATTGATCGAGCTTTCCACGCTGAGCAGCTGCTTTCCGGATAAGACCTCTTCGAGATCTTTGTCAATCGTCAGCAATGTTTTGTAATTGCGATACTGAAGCACGTTTTTGGGCATGTCAAGAATTTGCTCGGCCGTTTCATTCATATAGATGATTTCGAAATGAGAGTTGGTCGTGATCATCCCGATTCCGGAGCTGTTAAAAATCTGGTTCAACTGCTCCAGCTTGTATCGGCTCAACATGTTCTTCGCCTCGCTGGTGCTCGTATAGCCGACGATGTCCCCCGCCTGGTCCATGCCCAGGACGACGGTGATGTTATGAAAAAACGAAATGGGGCTGTCCGCCGGAACCTTCACGATGTCTTTTCGGCATTCAATCTGTTCGGACAGGTTGTCGGACGCATAGAGTTGCTTTTGCAAAGAGGCACGGTCGATGTAGCCGACGATT
>JBLNEJ010000135.1:0-8697 GCA_050262535.1 Clostridia bacterium | reverse complement strand
CATTGAAACGATTCGCGACGGGATTCTGTCTGTGGACAAGGGGGGCGTGATTACGACCTGCAACGTTACCGCTGAGAAGCTGATCGGACAAACACGGGAACAGCTGATCGGACAGCATTTGCTGTCAGTTTGGCCAAGCTCCCCGATCATGACGGTGTTGCAAAGTGGTTCAGGCTATCGCGACAGGGAGGAGATGTACGCTGCCCCCTCCCCTTCCTCCGGGAAAAACATGCACTTTTTCACGACCGTCTGTCCTGTCTTTTCCGGTTCTTCCCCCACTGCCAGGCAGGTAAATGATGGGCCGAAAGCAATCGGCGCCGTGATTTCCTTCCGTGATATCGCCGATGTTCGTAAAATGGTCTACGATATGACGGAAATGGAAGAAAGCTCCTCCTTTCAGCAAATCATCGGCAACAGCCTGGCCATGGAACAGGTCAAGAAGCAGGGCCAGACGATTGCACTGGGAAACTCGACCGTGCTGATTACCGGGGAGAGCGGAACGGGCAAAAGCTTGTTCGCGCGGGCGATCCATCATTCCAGCCCCCGTCGCAAGCGACCGTTCATCACCGTCAACTGCGGGGCGATCCCGGACACCTTGCTGGAAAGCGAGCTGTTCGGCTATGAGTCGGGCGCATTTACGGGTGCGAGTAAGACCGGAAAGGTGGGTAAATTCGAGCTTGCCAACGGGGGAACGATTTTTCTCGATGAAATCGGGGATTTGTCGCTGCATTTGCAGGTGAAGCTGCTGCATGTGCTGCAGGATCGGGAAATTGAGCGGGTTGGCGGTACACGGGCACTTCCTGTCGATGTTCGTGTGATTGCTGCAACGAATCGTGATTTGGAGCAGATGATTGCGGACGGCGAATTCCGGGAGGATTTGTACTTCCGCTTGAACGTGATTCCGCTTTATTTGCCCTCCCTCCGTGAACGCAAGGAAGACATTCCGCTTCTGCTGGAAAGCGCTTTGGTCAAATATACAGAGTTGATCAGCAAGCAGGTGCACGGCTTCAGCAAGGAAACGATGGAGCTGCTGCTCAACTATCATTGGCCGGGAAATATACGCGAGCTGGAAAACGTAGTGGAATACGCGATCAACCTATCTGCCGGCAGTGAAATTACGCCGGACAGCATTCCCCAGCGCCTGCGCCGCACACAGTCCTCTGTACAGGAGTCTCGCTCGCTCAAGAAGCAGCTGGACGTTTTTGAGAAGCAGATTATTGAACGGGCATTACAGGAGAACGGCTATTCCGTCGAGGATAAGGTGAAAGTGGCCAAGCTGCTTGGCATCAGCGAATCGACGCTGTATCGACGCATTCGAGAGCTCGGCATCCGCAGTCGCTAGAACTAATTTACGTCAGTTTGTCAAATTTGAAAAACGTTTGTCAAAATCAACAAATCAGATCATCTCGGGACTCGCTCCACCGTTCCGCCTGATCGCAGCACCTCCATTTGTCAAAATTGAAAAATGTATTTTGTGCTTCGTTTGCAAAAGCCTGCGCAATCAGGCTTTTTTCGCACTTCGCTTGTTTGGCATGTATTTTGCTGAAGTATGGATATAAATCGTTTTTGACAAAGGAGAGAGTCTGATGATCGATCGCAACCGACTGAATGCGTTAATTGAAAAGGAACTAAAACTATTTGAAGAAAACCATCCTCGCTCCAAAGCTCTGTTCGAGCGTGCAAAGGCAAGCTTGCTCGACGGCGTCCCGATGAACTGGATGGTGAAGTGGGCAGGCGGCTTCCCGATTTTTGTGAAGGAAGGCTCTGGCGCTTATTTTACCGATGTGGACGGGCACCGCTACATTGACTTCTGTCTTGGTGATACCGGCTCCATGACAGGGCATGCCCCGCAGGGCTCTGTGAATGCGATTGCGGATCGTGTGCACAAAGGCGTCACCTTCATGCTGCCGACCGAGGATGCGATCTGGGTGGGTGAAGAATTGGGCCGCCGCTTCGGCCTTCCTTATTGGCAGGTAGCCGTTTCGGCAACCGACGCCAACCGCTTCGCGCTCCGCCTTGCCCGCCATATTACGAAGCGCAAGTACGTGCTTGTGTTCAACTACTGCTACCACGGCACGGTGGATGAGACGTTCGTCACCTTGACCGATGGACAGGCGCACAGCCGCGTCAGCAATATCGGGCCTGCGATCGATCCGACGATGACGACCAAGGTGGTCGAGTTCAATGATGTGGAAGCGCTGGAAAAGGCGTTGGCTGACGGTGACGTAGCCGCTGTCCTGGCGGAGCCGGCGATGACGAACATCGGAATTATCTTGCCGGAGCCTGGTTTCCTCGACAAGCTGCGTGAGATCACCAAGCGCACTGGCACGCTGCTCATTTACGATGAGACGCACACGATGTCCGCAGGTCCTGGCGGCTATACTGGCGCACACGGCTTGAAGCCGGATATGCTGACCGTCGGAAAAGCGATTGGCAGCGGCATTCCGACTGCCGTGTACGGCTTCAGCGAAGAAGTCGCTGCACTCATCCGCGGCTCGATCGAGCTGGAAGGAGCTGACGTAGGCGGAATCGGCGGCACACTGGCCGGAAATGCGCTCTCGATGGCAGCCATGCGCGCGACGCTGGAAAACGTACTGACAGAAGAATACTTTGAACGCAACATTGCGCTGGCGGAGCGATTTGCCGACGGCGTCGAATCGGTCATCCGCGAGAAAAACCTGCCTTGGATCGTGAAGCGCCTCGGCTGCCGGACCGAATACTGGTTCCGCGACACGGCTCCGCGCAACGGCGGCGAAGCTGCGGCTGCGGCCGACTTCGAGCTTGACCAGTACATGCATCTTTATGCACTGAACCGCGGCATTTTGATGACGCCGTTCCATAACATGGCGTTGATTTCGTCGGAAACGCCGGTGGAAGCGATTGACTATCATACACAGGTGTTCCGTGAGAGTGTCGAGGAATTGTTGGGGTAAGGATTGAATTGCACGGGCTTTAGTGGAGTAGGAAAATGGAGAAAACGCTCCGGGCAGGTGGGACACCCGCAAGGGGGTCATCCCTGGTCGGCTCCGTTCCACAAGGGAAACTGCGTTCAAAACAAGCAGGTTCAAGGATGCCTGACACGTTGAACGCAAAAGCGTGTTTCCCTTGTTCCACTCCACCTTGGCTGGTGCCCCAAAGCCCTCCGCTTATTTCTCCCTTTTCCTTTACCAGCGTTGTGCAACTCAATCCTTGCTGGGTTGGGGATATAATAGAAAGAAAGAAGAAGTCGTCTGGTTGCCCGGACGGCTTCTTCTTTCTTAGTGAAAGCTTGTTCCTGAGAGCATGAACAGGACGATGCCGAAACAGGCGGCGTTGACGAGGAAGGTGATGCCGGCGCCGATCAGCAGGCCTTGGGCGATTCCTTCCCTTTTCTTGACATAGGCAATGATGAGCGCGGGAATCAAATAGACGATTTGGGCAATGCCGATCATAAATAGGGCATCAGGAAAAAAGGAAATCAGCAGGTGCAGCAGCGCCAATATGCCGATGCCAAGCCATACGTCCTTTTTGCTGTACGGTTTTTTGGGCTGATTCTGGGGCTGATCGGTCATCCGTGGCTCCCCCTTTTTTCACGCAATGTATTCAGTACATCTTCTCTTCCATCGCGGTAGAACAAATTGTACGTATCGAACGGAATGATACGGCCATCGGGATGGACGATATGGACGCACGATTTTTTGACGGAGCGCACATCGAAATTGTACGGGTCCAAAAACTGCATGATGATCACGCGAAACACGTTGTCGTAGCCGATCGATTTGGGCAGGACAACCTGTGGCAAGCAGCAGAGCAGATTTTTCAGGGAGAGCGCCGACGAGGCAGGCGAATGGCTCGTGGAGAACAGCTCGAATATTTGCTTGCGCAGCGTTTGATCCTGTTCGAACACAATCGTATTGCGTCCACCCTCCAGCAAGATTTGCGGATCGATCATTCCGGTAAGCGGTGTCACCTGTCCGTTTAGCTTCAAGGCGTAGCCCATCGCCAGACAATCGGGATGGCATGGAACAGGAATGATATCCTCAGCGGCAAACACGCCGGATTGGTCGATGATTTGCTGCCGCACCTCCGCCAAGGTCAACCGGTCGGTTGCAGGGTCAAAATCCTCCGTCCGCCCTGCCGCCTGAATCGGTTGAAAGGTCACCCCACGAACCGCCCGCTGCTGCAAACCGTACTGAATGATTTTTCCAACTTCGTGGTCGTTTAGCCCTTTTTTGAGCGTCACCACCAACGTTGTGGAAATATTGAACTCATTCAGATGCTCGATCGCCTTCCTGCGGATCTCCAGCAAATTGGCTCCGCGCAGCTCCTGCAGCGCCGCTTCTTCAAAGCTGTCGAACTGCAAATACAGCTCAAAGCCGGGCATGTATTGCTTGAGCCGCTTGGCGAATTCGCGGTCCTGGGCGATGCGGATGCCGTTCGTGTTCACCATCAGATGCTTGATCGGCTTTGATTTGGCCAAATCGAGAATCTCGAAAAACTGCGGGTGAATCGTTGGCTCCCCGCCGCTGATCTGTACGATGTCAGGCTCACCTTCGTTGCGAACAACCGCATCAAGCATCGCGTTGATCTGTTCCAAAGAGCGGAAGCTTTCCCGCTTTGGCGATGATTCAGCATAGCAGATCGGGCATTGCAGATTACAGCGGTCGGTCACCTCGACAAGCGTGAGACAGCTATGCTGCTCATGATCCGGGCAGAGGCCGCAATCATACGGGCAGCCATGCTTGATCGGCGTATTCCAGACCTGCGGCATCTCCCCCGGCTTCAGAAACTCGCGGCATTTTTTATAATATTCGGCATCCGTTGAGATCAGCACCTTCTCCCGGCCATGCTCCAGGCAATGCTTGACAAGGAACACCTGGTTGTCCTGAATAATGATCTTTGCCTCGACTTTGTTCAAACAGGTGGAGCAAATGCTGTTGGTCAATTCGTAAAACAGATACGGTCTATTTTTCGGCATGATATCCTCCCTTGGGCTCCATCGTCGCATTGCGGTTCCACCTGCTGATCAAGCGCAGATAGTAGACCATTCCGGCCAAAGCGGCCAGCTGAATATTGTTGAAAATCCAATACGGGTGAATCGTCGGCTTGATGAAATCAACCGCAAAGCGAAACGACAGGTAGCTGAGCATAAACAACTGAAACAGCGCCCCCTCCGGCCACGACCAGCTGTGCGTCTGCATGCGCCTCTTCACGGTGATCAAAACAGCTCCGGTCACCAAGAGCCACACGATCTCATACAGCTGCGTCGGATGTCGCGGAATGCCGTCGCCAAAATCAATAGCGGTCGGCCAGCTCGTCGGCGTACCGTGCGTATGGTCATCCAGTCCCGTCAAAAAGCAGCCGATCCGCCCCAAAATCATCCCAACAATGAGCGGAAGCACAAAGTCGTCGCCTGTCGAGCGGGTCACTCCGATTCGCTTCTTCATCAGCTCGACACCGATCAGACCACCCAGCAGTCCGCCGACAATCGTTTTACCCCCCATCATGTAAACAGGGTCGTTCCAGTTCGCAAGCGTCGCCATCGGGTCTTCCAGCCAAAACAACAGCTTGGAGCCGAGCGCGGCGCCAAGAGTTGCTCCAACGACGACCCAAACAGCCAGATTGGTAGGGAGCCTGCCTTTTTGCCTTGTATGGAGGTACACGCGAAACCCGATGAAATAGGCAAGCAGTTCAAACACCGGATGCGGATGCAGCTTGATAAAACCGAGATTAAGATAAACGGGAAAGTCCATTTCCATACCTACATTCAATTTTTCCCATATTTTCTCATGGCGTTGTCTATTATGCAACATCCCTGTTTTTTCCACGTCTCACTCGTTAAAGGGGGTATGACCATGAAAAATAGAAAAATCATGGGCTTCATCGTCACATGCACATTGGTCGCAACAGGCTGTAGCAGCGGGGAGCCGCAAAGCGCTCCAGAAAGCGCCGCGTCACAGGCTGGCGGTTCGGTCAGCACCGGACATCAGGCACAGTCAAAGGCTGCGAACGATGCCGCTGCGCCAGATGGAATGTATTTCCAGGATTATGGAACCAACTCGTTTGTAAGAGCCAGTCAAGACCGCTTCTCCACCTTCGCAGTCGATGTCGATACCGGCTCCTATTCCGTCATGCGCAACTATGTGACGCGGGGTTCACTGCCACCCGAGGACGCTGTTCGGGTGGAAGAGTTCGTCAATTATTTTCCCTCCAGCTACGCCCCGCCAGCGAAAGGTACTTTTGCGATCTATACGGATGCGATCCACTCTCCATTTGGGGAAAGGCTACGAACTGGTGCGGGTCGGCATCAAGGGCAAGGAAATTTCCGTAATGGAACGCAAACCGGCCAATCTTACTTTTGTCATCGACATTTCCGGCTCGATGAATCGGGAAAATCGGCTTGAGCTGGTGAAGCAAAGCTTGAAGATGCTTGTGGACCAGTTGACCGAAGAGGATCGGGTCGGCATTGTGGTATACGGATCAGAGGCGCGCCGCCTGCTGGAGCCTACTTCCGCGGCTGACAAGGAGCGGATTCTCGGCGCAATCGAATATTTGATGCCGGAAGGGTCCACCAATGCGGACGAAGGCTTGCAGCTCGGGTACAAGATGGCGGCAGAATCGTTTCTCAACCATGGCATCAATCGCGTCATTCTGTGCTCGGATGGCGTCGCCAATGTGGGGGATACGGAGGCGGAAGCGATTTTGCCCAAAATTGAGAAGTACGCTTCCGACGGGATTTTGCTCAGCACATTTGGCTTTGGAATGGGCAACTACAACGACGTGCTGATGGAGCAGCTGGCCAACAAAGGTGACGGGGTGTACGCGTATATCGATACATTCTCGGAGGCACGGCGGATTTTTACCGAGGCATTGACGGGAACGTTGCAGACGATCGCCAAGGATGCCAAAATCCAGGTCGAGTTCGATCCGGGCGTCGTTTCGGAATACAGGCTGCTCGGCTATGAGAACCGTGATGTGCAGGATCAAGATTTTCGCAATAATGATGTAGATGGCGGGGAAATCGGGGCAGGCCACAGCGTCACCGCGCTGTATGAGATAAAGACAAAAACCAAGGATCGGTCCGCACTCGGAACCGTTCATCTGCGCTATCAGGATGAGGATACGAAAAAAATCGAGGAATTGAGCCAGCCCATCCGTCTGGTCGAAAAGCCGTCGCAGGAGCTGCTGTTCCTCTCTTCCGTCGCGGAGTTCGCCGAAATTTTGCGCGGCAGCCAATGGGTGGATCACGACTCGATGGAATCGGTGCTGGAGCTTGCCGAGACGACAGCAACCGGCGAGCAGCAGCTGGAGTTCGTCAAGCTGGTGAAGGATACGCTGGCGATTCGCGGGCATTAGAAATACGAGAACGAGCACATCCCCCTTTACTCGTGGGAGGATGTGCTCCTTTTTTGGTTATGGAGTATGACCTACCTTCACCTGTAGTGCATGACGCAGATAAACCCGCAGTGAATCGATCTGACGGGTCACGTCAAACACTTCGTCCCCAATAAGCAGAACGTCGGCACTGATGCCATCCAATAAGGAAATGACAAACTGGGCAATCGTTTCCACAGGCAAAATAGGGTGAAAATCTCCCCGCTCTACCCCCGCCTGCAAAAAAGCAGCGAATTCCCGAACCGAGGTCTTGTATCGGGTGGCCATAAACGGTCGCCGCTTTTCGTCCCGCCAGCAGGAGCTGAAAAATTCAAACATAGCCGGAACGAGTGATTCCTTCACATGCAAAAACTCCTCTTGCTGCACGCGTAAAAAGTGCTCCACCGCCTCCCAGGCAGATGGATATTTCTCCAACAATGCATCGTAGCCTGTCTTGTGCTCTGCGTGAACCTGCACCAGCAATGCCCAAAACAGCTCTTCCTTTCCGGTAAAGTAAAGATATACGCCCCCACGACTCATGCCGGTTTCGTCGATCACATCCTGCATGGATGTCTGGTCATAGCCCTTGCGCTTAAAAACCGCTGCCGCTGCTTGCAGAATTTCAAGCCTGCGTTGTTCCTTGTGCTGCTCCGTCACTCTTGGCGACAATTCGCTCACTCCGTTCCACTCGATTTCGTAACAAGAAGGCGGCCGCTCCCATCAAAATCAGACTGCAGCCCGCTATAACAAAGGCGGTGATCACGCCAAAGCCCGTCACGAGCACAGCCCCGAGAATCGGTCCGATGATGACAGCGGCGGTCACCACGCTGTTCACCGTGCCAAATACTCGTCCGCTCAGCTCCACAGGAGTGCTGCGCTGCGCCTGGGTTTGGAACGGGATAAAGACCATCCCCACGGATGCCCCGCCACCCAAAAAGAGAACGGGGATCAGCCACCAGGCAACCCCTTCATTGGAAACCGAAAGGCCAACACAAGCATACGCTACCCCCATGCCAACAGCCCCGGCGGCCATAAGCTGAAACGGTGTCGTCAGCCTCCGCTTGCCCAGCAACACGGCTATACACAGCAAACCGATTCCACTTGCCCCCATGGTCACGCCAATAAAGGACGTAGACACATGCTTCAGCTCTCGCAAAAGGATCATGATTTGGGAATCCACCAATTGAATGCCGAGCATGACCAAACTAAAGCAAATCATGCCGTACAACAAAAACGGAATGCTGCGGACAAATCGTAGCCCTTCTTTTATCTCCAGCATAAAGGATGCGTCCCGCTGTTTCAATTGAGGGCTATGGCGCTGTCCTTGTCTGGGGACACCCAACA
>JBLNEJ010000134.1:0-10483 GCA_050262535.1 Clostridia bacterium | reverse complement strand
CCTTCACATGGAACGGACGGATCGATCAGGCGCAGTTTGTTTTTTCGATGGAGGTCGTAGTCGTGTCGGTCTTCCCTCACGTTTACATTGCGATGGATTTGTGCAAGCAGCTCATGGATTTCGGGGGCTTCAGAGGAACGAAGGAGGTGCATGACCTCTTCATCTGCGCCAAGCAGATCTGAGGGAGTGAGCACCTGCATATCCAAGGCCAGCTTTATCGTTTTCGCCAGCATGTCGTATCCATACACATTGAGCGGATCGAGAAAGAAACCGATGACCTCCTGATAATACGTTTTGACGAACCATTCGGCTGCTGCAATCTGCTTCGGATACATGTTGCCGTTGATGACCGTCACCTGTTCCAAAAAGGCATGCACCTCTGCCAAATCAATGAACCCGTAGCGGTACATATCACGCAGGGTGTAATCGACCCGATCCGCACACAGCTCGGGTGCCGGTTGTTCAAGCAATGTCCAGCGGGAATCGTCTCCTAAAATGTCAGCACAAGAATATCCGTGCTCTTCAAAAATGGAAGGAATGTCAGAACGGGCGATCACATCGTCATAGATGAGTTCGTGGTAGTTTTCCGCCTGATTGTCAAAAACAAAATCAATGACATGGGAAAAGGCGGTGTGAGAAACGTCATGCAACAGCCCGGCAATTTGCTCCTCCAGTGAACCGCCTAGCTTTCGGATCAACAGCATCACACCGACCGAATGCTCATAACGCGTGACGTTCCAGCGCTCGTTGACAAAAAAGCTTGCCCCGCCCTGATAAATTCCTTTTAAACGTTGGACAGGCTTGCTGAGGATAAGTGCTTCGAGGACTCCCTCTATTTCAAATTCTCCATACAGATCATCCGCAATGTTCAATCTACCCATCTCCTCACCTGGACCGTTTTTTTCCTGTAATAGCAGTGGAGTCCGGATATGATGTAATCACACCGCCATTTTCCGTGATTACGGCGTTCTCCCAGGCAAGGTCTCTTCGGCTGCATTTTTTCTCAATAGCAGACTAAACACCAGACTTGCAAAGGAAAGCCCGGCCATCAGCAAAAACAACGACGAAGCGCCGTACTGCTCCAGCACCATCCCACCAAGCAACGAACCGACCATGCCCGAAACACCGAAGAAGAGAATGGCGAGAATGGTTTGCCCGGTTGACTTCCATTCCTCCGGTACGACCTTGTACAAATAGTGAATGGCGGCCGTGTAAAAAACAACGAACGTAACTCCTTGCATCAGCTGCAGGGCAACGATTTGCTCCGGGCTGGTGGCCAACGAGCACAGTGCATAGCGTACCGTGTAGCAGGCGGCCGCAAGCGAAATCAGCGTAACTTCCTTCATTTTTTTCAGGAACCAAAAGCTGATGGCAAAGAACAAGACCTCACTTGCCGCATTCCAAAACCACGCCTGCCCGACAAGCCCGGCCGATCCGCCAAGGCTTTGGATGGCCACGCCGAGAAAGTGGTCGTTCATCCGATGGGGCAACGCGGTAATAAAGACGAGCGCAAAAAACCAGACGGTGCGCGGATAAGCAAAAAAACGCCCCAAGGAACGAAACGAGACAGTGGAACGGGTCACAGGCACATCCGGTAATATGAGGCAGGAGAGAAGCGTCGCCAGGCCAAAAATGACGAACAGCCAAGCAAGACTTTCGATCCCGTAGGCATCGGCGGTATATCCGACGAAAAGCGAGGTTGTGGCATAGCCGATCGCGCCGAACATCCGAATGGAGCCGAAGCTGATCCCTTTTTGCTGGGCGATGCGATAGTTGAGGCTTTCGGTTAGCGGATCGGTCGGCAGAAAGAAAAAATAGAGCAGCACGGTTAAAAGCAGAATCGGTTGGAACGCAGTGGCGTGCAATAGAACCGTGCCTATGCAGATGGACAGCAGTAGGATGAGCAGGATCACTTTTTTCACGGTTTTGAACCTGTCGCTGATGATACCCCAGACTGGCTGCGAGATGATGCCGGTCAGTGCCCCCGCTCCGATAATGACTCCGATCTGGGCTGCGGTAAGACCTTGTGACGTATAGTAAATCGGTAAAAAGGAGATGAAAATGGACAATAGCGAAAAGTAAAAATAGTTGTATGCCCGCAAAATATGGATCATGGTCATAACGGAGTTCCTTTCCTGATCGAGCGCAAGGCAAAGCCAGCCACCAAGCTTACGGCCTATATGCAGATGAGTTGCAAGCGATCCTTGCTTATTGAAAAATGGCTTCCTCTCGCATGGAACAGCAAGAGAAAGCCAGTGTGTAAATGTTGGTTCAAAGGTGGCTCGGCCTTAGCCTTGCTTGCGCATGCTGCCCAGCTCTTCCACAATTGCAGTCATTTCATTAATGCTGAAATTCACTTTCTTTTGTACCATATTGTACAAATAGAGCAGATCATCGTAGTTGGCGAGGTCAAAATCCTCCGCCCGCATGACGGCGGTATTGGCCATATTCAGCTTGGCTTTGATCCCCTCGATGAGAACCGCCAGATTTTCTTGTGTCGCTTCTTGCAGATTGCTCATGGTTCCTCTCTCTCCCTTTCGTTCGCTTACTTGGTCAATTGGCCGCGTGTTACGCCAAGCTGGTTGGTCGCTTTCAAGGCTCGCCAGACGTGGGTGCCGCTAATCTCACCGCGCAAAGCCTGACGATACAAGCGAATGACCTCCTGTACGCGCTCCGCTTCTTCTTCGAGGAATTCGATACGGAACGAACCAACGCCCAAGTCAATAAATTCACGGATATACTCAGCACCCGACTGGTCAATCGCGTTGTACACGGTGTTGCGGCAGCCGGTATCCACCCGTACCGGATGGGAGAAGCCGACCCGATCCTTCAGGGAGATGCGGGACTGCTCGCATGGCGTACCGCAATTCGTATGATCGGTTCCTTCACTGAGGAAGGTACAATATACGCAGTGCTCGGTATGGAACATCGGCATATGCTGGTGAATGACCACTTCCATATTTGCAGAGTCGGCATTGCCGAGCAAGTCAACCATCTGCTGGATGTTTAAATCGTATGAAGCGGTTACCCGTTCAAGTCCGCAGTCGAGGAACAGGTCGACCGTCTTATGATTGGAGATGTTGAGCGAAAAATCGCCGATCAACGGAATTGACAGCTCCGGTCTTCGCGCCAGGAAATAGTTCAGCGCTCCGGTGTTACGAACAAGTATCGCGTCTGGCTGCGCTTTGGCGATCAGCGCAAGAACGCCGTTTTCGTCAGGCATATGGATGCGCATCGTCGCCAGGGCAATTTTTTTGCCATAGTGGTGGGCGAGCTTCACTGCTGCCGGGTATTGCTTGACGAATTCGAAATCGGCATACAGGAAATCAACGTCGGTCTGTGCAGCCGCTTCCAGCTGTTCAAGCGAACGGCAGAGAGCGGTCAGCATCGGTTTGCCTGCCTTTTTCACCAGATGGCTGTCGGCATAGACGTCCACCTTCCGCTTCTGGTACACAGGTGGCAGGGAGCGCATCGGTGTCAATTGCTCAACTGCTTCACGGCGCATCCGGTTCAGCTCGCTCATCGGCACGATCACATCACCATCCAGCTCGATCGTCAGCTGGTCAGCATCGAGATGGTAAAGCGTCCCGCCCAATCGTCCCAGCTGATCGTGCAGCGATTCATGGGTAAGCGGACGTTTCAGCGCCGTCTCCAGCATCATCTCGGATTGAATCGACACGGCATGGTTCGTCCCCAGATCGACCCATGTCGTTTTTAGCGGTTCACCGCTTTTGCCGCTCACATGGACGGCGAGCGGGAACGTATGATAAGGCTTTTGGGTTTCGAACGTTTTGCGCAGTCGCTTGTCTAGTTCCGGGTCGTTTGTTTTCCAAACCCGGTCGCCCACATTGATCCGCTTCAGGTTGACATCGTTGCGGCCCATGACGATCTCATACTGACCGTGCTCAACCTCGCCTTCGACCTTTCGCCCCTTGGAGAGCAGGTCGTAGACGCGTCCGCCTTCTTCCTTCTGCGTTGGATCACCTGCATCAAAGACGATGCCGTCACCGCGCTTCAGCGGTGCGTCCAGCTCGACCAAAATCGCTTGCGGCAGCACTTTTTTGACAGTGCCCAAAAAGACGCCGCGGCTTTTTGGGAATGTGCCGTCGAGCAGCTTCCGGTTGTTCGTTCCTTCCAGAAAGCCGTGCGTGAAGCCGCGAGAGAAGCTTTGCTGCAGCTCACGCATTTCGATGACGGTCGGCTTTGCATCTTTTCCTTCAAAATAGTGATCGATTGCTGCTCGATATTTGCTCACGACGTTAGCTACGTACTCAGGCGATTTCAGGCGGCCTTCGATTTTGAATGAGGTAACACCCGCTTCAATCAGTTCAGGCACGATGTCGATGGCAGCCAAATCTTTCGGAGACAGCAGGTAGGCCACGTTGCCCATCGGCTTTTCCACGCCGTCCACGATCAGATCATACGGCAGACGGCACGCCTGGGCACATTCCCCGCGGTTGGCAGAGCGCCCGCCCCACATTTCCGAGGTCAGGCATTGTCCAGAGTAGGAGACACACAGCGCCCCGTGGACAAACACCTCCATCGGCAGCTTTGCTTTGTCGCCGATCTTTTTGATTTCCTTGAGAGAATTTTCCCGTCCCAGAACGACGCGTTCCAAATCAAACGGTTTGGTAAATTCAACCGCCTCCGGGGAAGTAATGGTCATCTGGGTTGAGCCGTGAATCGGGAAGTCGGGAGAAATCTCGCGAATCAGCTTTACCAGACCGAGATCCTGCACGATCAGGGCATCAACCCCTGCGGCGATACAGGCTTCCACCAGCTTGCGCGCTTCGTCCAGCTCATCTTCAAACACAAGAATATTAAATGTCACAAAGCCTTTCACATTATATAGATGAAGAAAAGCCATGATCTCCTTCAATTCGTCCATCCGGAAATTTTCCGCACGGGCACGCGCATTGAACTTCTCCACGCCAAAATAAACGGCGTTCGCTCCGTTCGCTACCGCTGCTCGCATACAGTCCCAGTTGCCCGCAGGGGCGAGCAACTCTATGTCTTCTCGCTTTATCATGTTCTGCACGTTACAAAATACCTCCATACTCGGCTGTCTCTCACTACATCATAGGGAAAGTAAAGGGCATGCGCAAGGGAAAGAGTTGGGGGGAAGAGAGTTGGAACAAAATGAAAAGACGTTGTTACAAAAAAATGAAAGGTAAAGTTTCTTTACCGAGGCTCTGTCTTTTGTCATAATCAAAGTACGATGACAGCACGGTAGACGAGGCAGACGATGGAGAGGGGGACGGGAACAATGATCGAAAAGGAAATGCTTGCAGAGTTGATTGCCAAGGTTGGCAAGGTGATTGAGTATCACCATGAGCTGCGTGAGGACGTGAAGGAATTAAAGCGGGACGTGGCGGAGCTTAAGCAGGACGTAGCTGTACTGAAGAAAGATGTCGCAATGCTCAAAGAAGAGGTAGCGGTGCTCAAAGAAGACGTTTCGGCACTCAAAGAAGACGTTGCAGTGCTCAAGGAAGACGTAGCAGCACTTAAAGACGACGTCGCGTTGCTTAACAAAAAGTTCGATCGTCTCGAACGCAGACAAATGCTTCAAGGTTCGCGTCTAGAAGTCGTGGAGGCAGACGTCAGCCTATTGCAGGAGCAAATGCTGCCGCAGGAAGAAGCTGCAAGATAAACAGGGGCGATAGCGGACCAGACAACCTGACTGTAGGTAATGTCTGGTCCTTTTGGTCTTTTTCCAAAAAAAGAGGACATTGTCATATTTTTATGCTAGAATCACCGGAAAATTTAGTGCGTCAGGAAGAGGATGAAACATGCGTGTAGGATTGGTGCGGCACTTTAGAGTAAAAAAGGACATTCCAAAGCAATTGCTCATTTCCCAAAGCGAAGTGCTGCGGTGGTTTGAGGAGTACGATCACGCTGATATTGAAGAGGGGACGGTTGATCTAGGGAACATTGATTGGAAAAGGTGCTATGCGAGTAAACTCGATCGTGCGGTCAGAACGGCCCACATCATCTATCCGGGAAACGTGGAGAAGCGCAAGGAGCTGCGAGAAATTCAAATCTACCCGTTTTTCAAACGGGATGTGAAGCTTCCGTTTTTGCTGTGGGCTGTGCTTGTACGGATGGCGCTGCTGCTTGATCACAAGTCGCAGTTGGAAAGAAAAACCGATGTAAACATGCGGATTCAGAAGGTACTGGATGAAGTGTTGTCTCACGAAGAAGATGTGTTGATCGTAGGGCATGGGGCGCTGATGATTTTTATGCGAAAAGAGCTGCTGAGAAGAGGGTTCAGAGGCCCTAACCTGAAAACGCCAAAAAACGGGAAGCTGTATTTGTTTGAAAAAGAGTAGGGAACTTTGACGAGAATCGTTCCCTGAGCTCGATCTGATCGAACGGGAAAGCTAGGCAAAACGATTCGCCAATTGGCCGTTCCCTCTCAAAAATGATGCTGCATATTGTAGTAGTATCAAGGAATGAGAAGGGTGATTGAGCTAAATGATACATCCAGACACAGAAATTCGCTTTGTCAGTGAAGAGATTGGTGTCGGAGTGTTCGCTACCAAATTGATTCCGAAGGGGACGATTGTTTGGGCATTGGATGAGCTGGACATGATTTTGGATGAAGAGTATATTGAATCGCTTGATCCGTTGCGCAGGGAGATTATCTACAAATACTCCTACTTAAATGATGACGAGCGATATGTGCTGTGCTGGGATCATGCGCGGTATATGAACCATAGCTTCCTTCCCAACGTCGTGTCCACTGTCTATGAAATCGAGCTGGCAGCGAGGGATATTTTGCCGGGAGAACAACTGACGTGCGATTACGCGACGCTTGGGCTCGATGAACCGTTTGAATGTGTGCCGGAGGAAGGGTCGTTTCGAACCACAATCAAGCCCGATGATTATCTGTATTTATACAAAGACTGGGATGAGCTGGCGCGCGAAGCATTCAAGCAGTTCAATCACGTTGATCAACCGCTCTATCATTTGATCAAGCCGGAGTTTGTGGAGAAGGTTCAAGCGATTGCTGACGGACGTATCGAAATGGACTCCTTCAGCACTCTTTTTGAAGAGGATGTCGACTCTACGTAACATGCGAAAACCACCTGAGCCGAGTGACTAACCGGCTTTCGGTGGTTTTTTTGTCTGTCTTTCCATCTATTTTAGCAATTGCTGGACATATCCAGGCAAAACGAACGAAGCAAGATACAGCTCCGGGTTCAAATAGCGCATGCTTTCGGAAGGGAGCTGCTTCAGATCCGCCTGAAGGGGATCAATGCCCTTGGAAGCCAGCGTATAGCTCCAGATCCCTCCGGGGACGGACGGGATGGTAGCCAAATACGTCCTGACGAGGGGGAAATGCTTGCTCAAATTCTGTACCGTATCTTTGAGAAGCGTGCTGTTGTAGTAGGGAGAACCGGTTTGAAAAACGGCAATGCCGTCCGTTTTCAAGGCACGAAACGAATCCGCATAGAACTTCGGCCTGTACAAGGAAAGGGCCGGACCATAAGGGTCAGGGCGATCAACTAGCAGAATATCATAGGCATCGGTTTGCTCATTAAGCCAATCGGCGCCATCCCGGTAGGTGAGCCCTACGCGAGAATCGGTTAGCGAACGGGTCTCGTTGGGAAGCCAATAGCGGCACGCTTCAATGACCCGCTGATCGAGTTCGACAATATCGAGCTTCGTCACGCCGGGGTGCTTCAGCACTTCGTTCGCCTGTCCGCAGCTCCCCCCTCCGATGAGTGCGATTGTTTCGGGAGCGGGGTGGGCAGTCATGGCGATATGGGTGAGCATTTCGTTGTCGATGAAACCATCACGCGTACAATATTGCGGGGAGCCGTCAAATACGAGCATGCGACCGAATCCTTTGTTTTCAATCACGCTGATCTCTGCATAAGGTGACTGCTCATAGTGCAGCACCCGGTTCGCCTTGTACGCGACCTCCATGTCGAGCTCAGTCACCTCATCCGACAGCCAAACCTCCTCTTCAAACTTTTCATATCCGGTAAACGAATCACGAAATCTCAAAACAACACAGGCCTCCTTTTAATGGAGAGGGTTGTTTGCCTGTCCAGCAAAAGCCCGTCCATTTTTGCGTTTTCGCCTGTCACGTACTCTTTCAAATAGTGGGTTACATATGCGCCATAGTTGCTGTTCGTTGCAAGCAACAGCTCATCGACCAGATGGACGCCGGGAGGGACCTGCTCCAGCAAAACGGTACAGATGGCGCCAAACAGACCGGAGGCTACCTGATAATACGTTGCATTGATGCCATGGGCGGCAGCGATCTCGGCGTTTTTTTGCACATTGTACATGTACCGCTCACGGTCCTTGTAGACAAGCAGCACCCCGACGAGGTCTTCCCCGACAAGCTCTTGTTCGGACGGGTCGAGGACGACGTGCTTCCAGTCCCACAGGTCATGAATATTGTCCAGATTTTCCCGGATCAGATCGGTCGTATAATCGCTGACGCGGTAAATAAAGCCCGTTTCCATCTCATACAGTGAACCGAGGGAAAGCACTTCCTCATGCGGCATCAAACATCCGGTAAACTGCTTGCTGCCAAGAGTTACCTTGTACTCCCGTTCATACACATCGTCGTAAATCATCAAGGGGGTCTTTTGCTTCATGAACAGCGGGAAGCTGAGAATCGCTTCATCAAGAAAGCATTCCGGCGACCAGGTGCAATAAAGTGTCTTTTTTTCCACGACGGAGGGGTCGGCAAAAAACGACGTGTCTTGCTCGACAATATAGCAGGCGAGCGGTGTTTCCTCAGGGCTTTGCTTCATCAATTCAAGCGCCATCCACTGTACGACGCCAGGGTTCATCCCGGAGCCGACAATGGCCCGTGTATTTGTAAAGCGGCCCCGATTTTCCTGAAAAACTCGCCAGCGTTCCAGCAGCGTGACGCCCTCAAAGTCTTCGCACTCATCTACCTCAGTCGTTTCCAACGCCGTATTGACATAAGGGATGCCCAGCTCATCGCAAACCTCAAGGATTTCAATCGTATCCGCCCAGGAGACGTCAATGACCAACTTCGTCCCGGTCTGGATCAGATGCTGATGCAGCAGATTCGTCTCACGCAAATCGAACGTATAAAGTGAGATTTGATCCTGTAAAAGAGGATATAGCTCTTGAATCGTCTCCATCCCGTGCTGGTTTTGGTCGATCAGGTGGAGCTGGCAGTTCTGCATCACGGCATGAATCGGGTTGCTTGCATCTTCCTTGGCGTTTGACAGAAGGGTGAGAATGGCATGTGCTACGCCTCCGCTGCTCCCCAGTAGGGAAATGGAGAGAGAAGAAAGTTTCATCGTTGCATTCAACTCCTTTGCTTTCCACAAAATATGCGAGATTTGCAGAAAGCGTGAGCGGTTTGGCAGGGACAAACGTGACGGCTGGAGAAAAATGGATGCGAGGGGGCCGCGATATGTATAAAGTGCTGGTTGTCGACGACGAAGCGGATGTAAGAGAGGGCGTTCTGCAAGAAATGGAGTGGCAGACGCATGGATTCGAAGTTGCAGGTATAGCGGAGAACGGCAAAGAGGCGCAGGAGCTGGCAGAACGCTTGCGACCCGATCTGATTGTGACTGATATCAAAATGCCGTTTCTCGATGGGCTTCAGCTGGCTGCATGGTGCAAGGAGACGATGCCGGCCGTGCGGATCATCATCCTGACGGGCTTTGATGAGTTCGATTACGCACAACGAGCGCTGAAGCTGCATATCGACGAATATGTATTGAAGCCTTTTTCCGCCGGGGAGCTGCTAGAGGCCATGCTCAAGGTAAAAGTACGGCTGGACGAGGAACGGGCGCAGAAAGAAACCATGCAGCAGCTCCAGGAAGCCTATCAGAAAAGCCTGCCCATCTTGCGGGATGCGTTTCTTTCCTCTCTAGTGAGCCGTGTGTATGCAGAAGAAGAGGTACTTCAGAAGGCCGGGCATTATGGTCTGAACTTGCAGGCGGAAGCATATGTCGTAGCAGTGGCGTGTGTGGATCACCCGCCGGAAGGGGAGTGGGAGCTTTCCTTGTTTGCCGTGCAAAAAATCGCCGCAGAGCTGCTGGAGAAAAGCATGCGGACGTTCTCGTTTCTGTACCATGATTCGGTTGTGCTGCTTTTTTGCGTCGACTGTGGCTACGAGGAAGCAGCGTGGCAGCCGATCATGTCTAATCTTGCAGATATATGTCTGAATGTTGAAAAATTTTATCGATTCACCATCACAATCGGTGTCGGCACATCCGCGGCGAATCCGGCGAGGCTTCGGGACTCCTATCAAGCAGCCGTGCAGGCGCTTGATTATCGGGCGATAGTAGGGATGAATCGGGTCATTTGCATCAACGATGTCGAGCAGCGCAAGGGAGACAGAATTCAATTTGATGAGCATATGGAGCAGGAACTGGTGAGGTGTCTCAAGGTAGGGACGCACACGGAGCTGCTCAAGCTGATTGACGAGCTGTTCGGACAATGTGCCCAAGCGCGTGTCTCAATCAAGGAGTTTCAG
>JBLNEJ010000133.1:0-10298 GCA_050262535.1 Clostridia bacterium | reverse complement strand
GCGATGGTCAGCCCTAACCCTGACCCTTTTTCCTTGGTGGAGAAGAAAGGATTGAACAGCCAGGCGAGATTCTGCTCCGGTATCCCGATTCCGGTGTCATGCAACGAAACGGTGAGCCATTGTCCATCTTCAGCCTGCACCTTTTGCACAACGATATCCAGTGCGCCTCCCGACGGCATTGCCTCCAGACTGTTCAAAATCAGATTCAGAAACGCCTGGATCAGCATGTCCTTCTTTGCGTTCAGTATGGTTTCGGCCGACTCTACCCGGATGGAAACCGTAACCTTTGCCTCATTGAGCGTGATGCGCAACAGACGGATTACCTCTTGCAGCATTTTTTCTAGGTCAACCGGCTCCTTGGTGTGACCCTTGTTTTTGGCAAATGAAAGGAAATCATTCACAATGCCATTCATCCGGCGTACAACGCTGTAAATGTCCTCCGCCAGATCGCGGATCGAAGCTTCATCCCTGTGCTCGTTCGGTTCGTTCACTTCCTCAAGCAATAGCTCGGAGGCTCCTGACAATATCGTTAACGGATTTTTGATCTCATGGGCGATCCCTGTGGAAATTTGTCCGATCGCTGCAAGCTTTTCGTTTTGTTTGACACGTTCCTCCAGCAGTTTTAGCTGAGAAATGTCCTGAATGGCTGCAATGATCCCTTTTGCTTGCCCTTCTTCGTTCACTTGCTTCGAGGTAGCAATTTTGACGATGTGTTTTTGGCCATCTGCGTCGATGAGGTAGCTTTCTTTTTCCTCCTCCATCGAATCGGACAGGAGCGCCTGGAAGAGGACGTAATCTTCTGTACGATGTTTGATCGGGATTTCGAGCAGATGCTTGCCTGTCACAGAAGCAAACGAGTAGCCCGACAATTCCACAAATTTGCGATTCACATGGGTCACGATGCCATCCATATCAAGCGTGATGATCGCGTATGGCATCCCCTCGATAAGATCGTGCAGATACCGTTCTTTTTCAGCGAGCAGCTTCTGCTTGTCCAGGTTGGTTAATCCCATATTCAGAATCGTCTTCATCAGAACGCCGATTTCATCATCGGAATGAAAGTGCTTCAGCTTGCGTATATTTTCAAGCGATTGCCTGTCCCGGTAGTTGCCTGAAATCTGGGTCAAGCGGGTGATTGGATAGACGATTTGCCGCATGTTCAACGCGATGAAGCAAAGCGCGAGCAGGAGAATGCCGAAAAATCCGATCCGTAGGAACAGGGACAGCTTATAAATCGGGATAAATGCGGTTTTCTCCGGGATACCCAGGATCAGCCCCCACCCCTCGCTCATTGGCTGGTAGGCGATGATGCTTTTCTGGTCATGGAACACATCATTAATGACACCATACCGGTCAAGAAACAGCTGCGTATAAATCGGGTTGGCGGAAAAATCTTTCCCTATATCGCTCTCATTCGTTGAGGCGAACACCTTCCCTTTACGGTCAAACATATAACTGAAGCCGCCCTGTGATACTGTAACCGCTCCCAATAAATCGGACAAGTATTGCTGGCTGATCTCTGCAACCAGTATGCCTTCGAACTGGTACCGATTCATTGTTACAGGTACAGCAACCGTAACGGCCCGGTAATCGCGAAAATTGAAGATCATGTCTGATACGCTCGGATGCAGGCTCCACTTCAGCTTCTCAAAGTCTGGATACTCATACGTAATCGATGGAAAAGTAGGATTGAACGGAGCTTCAAATACGATCTGCTTGCGTGTATCGATAAACGATATCGAATGAATCAACGGATTTTTCCCAATCGATTGTTTGGCCCGATTAAACATCAGATCTGTATCAAGCTGCTTGTGATCCTCGGGTCCAAGCACCGCCTCCAGCTGCAGCACCACGCTGGTCAAATCGGCTTCCAGCCGTTTCGTCAAGGCATCGAGATTGACCTGGTTTTTTTCCATGATTTCCTTTTCCATGGCACTTTGCGTATAGCCCAAAACCACGTTGTAGATGACCACAATCGGAATCATGATGACGAGAGTAAACAGAACGAGAAACTTTTTGGTAATGCTGTTCTTAATGTTCAGTATATTCATGGCAAACCTCTGTCTTGGGGAAAATGCGGATTTGGCGATACTTCTGTCATCATATCACAATTCACATTTTTACTAGGAGTATCTTTTTTTCTGATCAGTAAACAAAGAACGTGCCAAGGAATCGTTTCTCGGCACGCTCTTCGTTCTTTATCCGCCAATTTCTGGACGGAAGTAAATTTTTTGGCCCGGTGAGAAGCGGGGATTCATGTAGTCTTGCGGATTCGGGCTGATCAGGCGGATAATTTTTCCTTCAAAAGCTCCGGTCGGTTCCACCATCATCGTGACCTCGCCAAAATTCAATTCCTTCACGACCTGTTTTTCGACCTGCTCCTGGTTGTCAAAAATAAACTCCAACGGGACTGTCGTATACATGATCATTGTAAGATCTTCTCCTCTTTATGCTTGGCGATCAGCTCGTTCAGCTTCTTAAGCGCTTTGCCCAAACCTCCTACTTCATCGATCAGACCGTATTTGACCGCGTCGGCTCCAATTACGTTGGTTCCGATATCCCGGCTCAATTCTCCGGTCCGCAGCATCAAATCCTTAAATTGCTCTTCCGTAATGGAGGAGTGTCTGGCGATAAAATGAACGACCCGATCCTGCATTTTATCCAGATATTCGAACGTTTGGGGCACACCGATGACCAGACCGGTCAAGCGGATCGGATGGATCGTCATCGTCGCTGTCTCTGTAATGAACGAATAATTGCCTGATACGGCAATCGGAACACCGATGCTGTGTCCGCCGCCCAGCACGAGGGTAACGACTGGCTTGGAAAGCGATGCGATCATTTCGGCCAAGGCAAGTCCGGCCTCGACATCACCTCCGACTGTATTCAAGATCGCCAGCACACCCTCGATCTTCGGATTTTGCTCTGCCGCCACCAATTGCGGAATCAGATGCTCATATTTGGTTGTTTTGTTTTGAGGCGGGAGTTGTATATGCCCTTCCACCTGTCCGATGATGCTTAAGCAATAAATATTGCTTTCCAACTGTGGGACATTGGTTTGACCCAGTTGCGAAATGGTATCGAGAAGCCGCTTCTTGGAATCATCTGTATCGGCTCCCTCATCCTGCGGTTGCTGTGGCTGCTCCTGTCCGTTTTTCTGGCGCAATTCATCCGAGGATGGAGAAAAGTGATTGTTCGGCATGTAAGGAACCTCCTTCGCTGTCTTACATAGTATGGTTAGGCTTGTCAGAAATCATGCGTCGTGTACATCCTCCCTGACTCTTCTCTCGATGCATAGCTCCTGTTTCAAAGCAACACATTAAGAAGAAAAGAATCGAGGTGAAGCTCCATGAACGGGATGCAATTGGTCGAGTTTTTGCGAACGACCGAGGACAAAATCATGCATATCCACCGAGCGATTGACCACATCAGCAACAACGATGAGATGAAGGAATCGGTTGCTGTTCTGACAGAAGTCATTAAGGATTATCAGTCCCAAACCGAAAAGGTAAAGCATAAACTGTCCAGTATCGAAATCAATGAACAGCAGCAGCAGCAGCAACAGCAGCAGCAGCAAAATTATCAGCAGTACAATTAATCTCAAAAGCCGAACACCTTCGGTTCCAGGTGTTCGGCTTTTCCAGTTCATGACTTGAGTCCGTTTCGCAGCATTTCTATAAAGAGGCGGGGAGCGGTTGCAAGCGGATCATTCGAACGTACATACAGCTGTACCGGATTTCTCTCCTCAACCCGCTCGACTTCGATTCGTACCACCTCATTGCGCATAACGAAATCCTGCACTTCCAGGGAGGATACGAACGAAACGCCATACCCAGCCTTTATCGTCCGAATCGACTCATGCAAGCCAGTTACCCGAAGTCCTTCCTTTGGTTGGGGAACACCGTTTCTTTTGCATAAAGCAAAAAGACATTCCCTTGCAGAGCTCCCTTCTTCCCGCAACACAAACGGCTCCTTCAGGACGGTTCGCAGTGTCGTCCTCTTTCCGGCAAGCGGATGTGAAGGGGAAGCAACAAACCAGAATTCATCTTCAAGCAAAAGCTCCCCTGTAATGCCATCCATCTCCGTTTCCCCGCCTATGATCGCCATATCTGCCTGAAAATGCATGACCTGCTCGATCGCTGCACGTGCATTGGCAGTGGTCAATGCGATATGTACATCAGCATGTGCCCGTTTGAATTGTGCAAACCAACCAGGAAGGATATACGTCGCGGGCAAGGATGTGGCAACAATTTTGACGCTCCCGCTTCTCCCGCTTTTGTAATCCTCGATTGCTGCTTCCATGTCATTTTCGAGTGAAAACAGTCTTGCGGCCTGCTTGGCTACCACCTCGCCGGCATTGGTCAAAAAGATCCCGCGTCCCTTTGGTGCAAGCAATACGAGACCGAGTTCTTTCTCCAAATTGCGTACCTGCGCTGTGACAGCGGGTTGGCTTAAAATCAGCTCCTCTGCTGCACGTGTGACGCTTCCGTTTTTGGCGACATGATAAAAAATACGCAAAGCATATAGATTCATGTGATCTTCCTCATTTATTCATCTGTTTTTCTAATGAATTCATCACAATTATATATTCGAATTATGAATTGATTTCTATTATTCTAATGGCATCGCCAGACTAACGCAACGCACAAAAAGAAGGAGTGAAATCGCATGTCGAAATTGGTATGCCAGGATTGCAATCATGTGGCCGCTGTTGATCAAGCACAGTTCCAATGTCATTGTGGAGGATTGTACGAATGTGTTCATGATTTCAAACAGGTTGATGCCGAAAAACTAAAAGCCCACTTCGATGAACGGTTGTCGGAACGTCTGACACCTTATGCAAGTGGGGTATGGCGCTACAAGGAACTGATTTTTCCTGACCTGCCGCCAGAGTTCGTTACGACCAAATACGAAGGCAATACAGGACTGTACCTCTCCGAGCCATTGGCTCGCTATGCTGGCATCCGCAAGCTGTGGATGAAGGCGCAAAGCGAAAACCCGAGTGGCTCATTCAAGGATAACGGAATGACCGTCGCACTTTCACACGGTCGTTCACTTGGATATTCCCGGTTTGCATGCAGCTCAACCGGAAATACCTCATCCTCACTTGCCATGTACGCAGCGCTTGCAGGTCTGGAAGCGTTCGTCTTCGTACCCAAACAGAACATTTCCCTGAACAAGGTTCTGCAAACGTTGGCGTATGGGGCCCACCTCATTGAAATGGACGGTACCTACGATGACGACATCCGGTTTCTGCAAAAGCATGCCAAACCGTTGGGCTTGTATGTGTGCAATTCGGTGAATCCGTTTCGCATCGAAGGACAAAAAAGCATTATCTTTGAAATCGCCCAGATGCTTAGTTGGACGCTCCCAGATTGGGTCATCGTTCCCGGAGGAGCATTGAGCAACGCCTCTGCCTTGGGAAAAGGCTTGCACGATCTGTACACGCTTGGCTTCATCAGCAAGCTGCCGCGAGTCGCCATCGTGCAAGCAGATGGGGCAAATCCGTTTTACCGGATGGTACATGAACAGCGCACACAGTTGACGCCACAGGACAAGCCGTATACGGTCGCCTCCGCCTTAAATATCGGGAACCCGCCAAGCTGGAAAAAAGCGTCTGGCACCCTTCAACTAACCAACGGGGTTACAGTCAGTGTCAGTGATGATCAAATACTTGCGGCCAAAGCGGTTATTGATCGAAGCGGCATTGGCTGTGAACCCGCCTCCGCGGCTACTCTGGCAGGTTTGCAAAAGCTGGTTGCCCAACAAGTGATCGACAAGGAAGAAACGGCTGTATGCATTCTGACTGGACACTTGCTCAAGGATACGGACATCTTGAATCACACAACCAGACAAACAGCCGCTGCTGCTGTTTCACTGGACACATTTATGAAACAGTATGTGAAGTAATATACTCTGCATGACAAACAAAAAAAGTCAAAGCCCCACGACCATAGGGCTTTGACTCTTTCTGTATTTCACGATTATTCAACCGGTACGACCCATCCAAACTTGTCTTCAATCACTCCATATTGCATTCCTGTCAACGTCTCATACAGCTTTTGGGTGAGTTCCCCAACTTTGTTCTCCGCCAATACAATACACTTTTCTTCCCAGCGCAATTCGCCAATGGAGGAGATGACCGCTGCAGTGCCTGTTCCGAATGCCTCTTCAAGGTCTCCATTTTCGTATGCTTCAAATAATTCCTTAACCGAAATTCGTTTTTCGACTACCGGGATTCCCCAATCCTGCAACAGACGGATGACCGAATTTCTGGTTACCCCATCGAGAATGCTACCGTTCAATTCAGGTGTCCACACTTCGCCTTTCACTTTGAAAAAGACGTTCATTGCGCCAACTTCCTCGATATATGCCTGCTCCACCCCGTCCAGCCAGAGAACCTGTTCGTATCCCTTTTCTTTTGCCTCTGCTTGCGCGATCAGACTTCCCGCATAGTTACCCGATGTTTTGGCAACACCTGTGCCCCCTCTTACGGCTCGGACATACTTGCTCTCTACGTGGATTTTGACCGGCTTCATTCCTCCCGCATAGTAAGCGCCGACGGGTGACAACAGGATCATGAACTTGTACGTATGGGAAGGACGCACTCCGAAGCAAGCTTCGGTCGCAATCATGAACGGACGAATGTAGAGCGAGGTGCCGGGCTCGGTCGGAATCCAGTCTTTCTCCACCTTGAGAAGCGACTTCAACGATTCAATGACAAATTCACCGTCAATCTGCGGCATGCTCAAACGCACACAGGAGCGGTTCATGCGTTCCATGTTTTTTTCGGGGCGGAACAACAAAACGTTTCCGTCTTCGGTTTTGTATGCCTTCAGCCCCTCGAAGATGGCTTGACCATAATGGAACACCATCGCTGCCGGATCGAGCTGCAGCGGTGCATAGGGAACGATTTTGGCATCGTGCCATCCTTTTTCTGTCGAATAGTCCATGACAAACATATGATCGGTGAAATATTGGCCGAACCCAAGGTTTTTAAAATCAGGTTTCTGCTTTCTTTCGGCGGCAGTTTTTGTTTCAAGCTGTAATGTTAACATAGGCGCATCTCCTCTTTACACTTTTCTATGCTAAAAAGTATAGTACAAAGTTGCCTGAATTCAAACAGTTTTGACGTTACCGGCTCGTTTTTGACCTGAATGCTTGCCTGTTGAGACTTGTTGCAGCAAAAAAGCCCAAGCTCGTGTTGACGAGCTCAGGCATTCTTTCGTTGGGTACGTTATACTTCCATGATAATCGGCAGGATCATCGGACGGCGGCGGGTCTGTTCATACAGAAAACGTCCAAGCGTATCCTTCACGTTATTTTTCAAGGAAGACCATTCGTTCACGTTTTCTTCCATACATTTCACAAGTGTTTGGGTTACAATACGATGGGCTTCGTCGAGCAGCTCTTCCGATTCACGCACATAGACGAATCCACGTGAAATAATATCGGGGCCCGACAGAATCGTACCGTTTTGTTTGCTAAGCGTAACGACGACGACCAGAATTCCGTCCTGGGACAGTAATTTTCGATCGCGTAATACAATATTGCCGACATCCCCAACGCCAAGACCATCGATCAAGACATTTCCGGAATGAACCTTTGGACCGTAGCGTGCTTTCCCACCGGAGATTTCAACCGTATCCCCGTTATCCAACAGGAAAATGTTCTCCTCCGGTACACCTACTTGCTCCGCGAGAATTCCATGCATGCGCAGCATCCGGTATTCACCATGGATCGGAATGAAGAATCTCGGTTTCATCAGGTTGAGCATCAAACGTAGCTCCTCCTGACTTCCGTGACCCGATACGTGTACAGGGCCACTCGGACCATGGTTGCCGTAAATGACATCCGCTCCGATGCGGTACAGTTGGTCAATCGTTCGAGAAATATACTTTTCATTCCCCGGAATTGGAGTAGCAGCGATAATAACCGTATCTCCTGGAAGGATATCCACTTTCCGATGGGCGGATCGGGCCATGCGAGTGAGGGCCGACATCGGCTCCCCTTGACTTCCAGTTGATAAAATCACAACACGATCAGCAGAAAGCTTGTTGATTTCGTCAGGTTCAACGATGATCCCATCCGGAACTCGCAAATACCCCAAATCTCTGCTGATTGTCACAACATTTACCATGCTTCGTCCAACAATCGTGACTTTGCGGTTATATTCTACTGCAGCATCGAATACTTGTTGAATACGGTGGACATTTGATGCAAATGTGGACACGATGATGCGTCCAGTCGCACGATGAAACACATCTTTAATCGATTCACCAACCGACCGTTCCGAGCCTGTGAAACCAGGGCGTTCAGAGTTGGTCGAATCAGACAGCAGCGCCAACACTCCACGTTCACCGATCAGCGCCATTTTGGCCAAATCAGCAGCCTGATTGTTCACAGGGGTCTGATCAAACTTGAAGTCCCCCGTATGAACGACAAGCCCTTCCGCTGTCTCCACGCACACACCGACACTGTCGGGAATACTATGGTTCGTGCGGAAAAACGTTGCTTTCATGTTCCCAAGCTCAATCTCTGAATCACTGTTGATCAAAACCCGCTTGGTATCATGTAGTATGCCCGCTTCTTTCAATTTTGCTTCAATGAGACCCATTGTGAGTTTGGTTGCGTATACGGGTACGTTCAAGTGCTTCAATACGTAGCTTAGTCCGCCAATATGGTCTTCATGACCATGCGTAATGATAATTCCGCGCACTTTATGCCGATTTTCCATCAAATAGGTGATATCGGGAATCACCATGTCAATCCCCAGCATTTCCTCTTCCGGGAATTTCAAGCCAGCATCAATTACGACGATATCATCGTCGCACTCGATGACATACATATTTTTCCCAATTTCGCCCACTCCGCCGAGAGCGAAAATGAGAACTCGATTTGTAAACTTTGCCAAAAAAGAAACCTCCTATTATTCGTCGCGTTACTTTCTTTCAAACGACCGCCCCAAATCACTTACTATCATTATACCCGATCATAAAACGATAACACAAGCACAAAACGGGAACGTGTTCCTTGGTTGGGTGAATAGAGGAAAAAGGAGAAAACACTCCGAACAGTTGGGCCACCTTTTCTGGGGTCCTTCCTGGCCGGCTCCATTCCAAAAGCGGAACCGCGTCCAAAACATGCTTACTCAGGAAGCGTTGACACGTTGGACGCTAAAAGCATGTTCCGCTTCTTCCATTCCGCCTGGGTGGGTGTCCCAAAAGTCTCCGCTGTTTTCTCCTTTTTCCTCTCACCAGCTTGGACACTAAATAAAAAAGAAAAAAAGAGCCATCACGCGGATGGCTCTTTTTTCCTTTTTTATTATTGAAAGAGCGAGTAAACAAACTGGCGCTCTTGTTCGTTTAGATCCACCAACGGCAAGCGGACACCGCCGACAGGGACACCTTGCATTTCCAAAGCGGTTTTTGTCGGGGTTGGGCTCGGGTAGGCAAACAAGCCTTCCATTACGGGCAACAGCTTGCGGTGCAGGGCAGCCGCACGCTTTAAATCGCCATCGAAAAAGGCTGTGATCATTTCAGACAATTCGCTGCCAATCACATGGCTTGCGACGCTGATCAGACCAACCCCACCGATGGAGAGAATCGGCAACGTCAACGAATCATCCCCGCTGTACACTTCGAATCCTTCCGGTGCGTGCTCGATGATTTGCGCCATCTGCGAAAGATTGCCGGAGGCTTCTTTCGTGCAGACCACATTCGGCAATTGCGCCAGTCGCAGTGTCGTTTCGGCCGTCATGTTTACGGCAGCGCGGCCCGGAACATTGTATAACATCACCGGCAGCTTTGTCGCTTCGGCTACTGTTTTGAAATGTTGGTACAAGCCTTCCTGAGACGTCTTGCTGTAATACGGTGCCACGAGCATGATTCCGTCAACACCCGTTTGAGATGCGGCTTGCGTGAATGCAACACTGGAAGCAGTATCGTTGCTTCCCGTACCCGCAATGACGTGGCAACGGCCGTTAACATATGTGACAACATGCCGGAACAGCTGAAGCTTTTCTTCCTTCGTCAAGGTTGGAGATTCTCCCGTCGTCCCGCTGACAACGAGACCTTCGGTACCATTTGCCAACAAATGATCAATCAAACGTTCTGTTTTTGCATAATCGATCTCCAGTTGGTCGTTAAAGGGGGTTACCATGGCGGTTAGAAGTCGCCCAAATCGTGCCAAAATCCTTCATTCCTTTCTTGGTAGCGTAACACCCGGGAACCGAGAGATCAGCGTGACAGATGCAGCCTGAACTGCTGGTGTAACGCCCGCACCGCTTTGACCATGTC
>JBLNEJ010000132.1:0-7800 GCA_050262535.1 Clostridia bacterium | reverse complement strand
TCGGCAGCGTCAGCATGATGATAAACGGATGAGACAGACGGCCGAACTGCCCGACCATGATCACATAAATCAATGCAATTGCGCCAAGGAACACGATGATTCCACTGGTCATGTTCTGGTTTTGTTGCTTCAGGTCACCGGCTAGCTCTACCTTGTATCCTTCCGGAATGGAGAGCTTCGGCAATTTTTCATCCACCTCTCTCCCGACAGTTCCCAAGTCAGTCCCTGCCATCTCAGCGGAAACCGTGATGACGCGCTCCGATTTTTCATGATTGAGGACGGTGGGTGATTTCGAATATTTCCAATCAACCAGATCGAACAGAGGCACCTGACTTCCCGACTGGGTCGAAATCAACACCTGTTTCAGCTGGTCGGGATGTTTCATCCACTCTTCGGGGTATGTTGCCGTGATATCGAACTCGATCCCGTCTACGGTCATTTTCGTAATCGTCTGTTTTCCGATAAACCCGGACATTTGCGAAAGCAGCTCTCGTTGATCAACCTGCAGCTTCTCCATCGTTTCTTTTTTCGGGATCAGCGTCAATTTTTCATAGCCATCTTTAAAATCGTTTCGGGTATTTTGTACGCCGGGGATGGTGCTCAGCATCTGTTCGACATCGGCCGTTACTTTGCTTGCTGTCTCCAGTTCTTTTCCGATCACTTTCAGTTCAATGGCAGCGGCCCCACCAGAACCGCCGAAGTTTGTTTCCAGTCGTTCAACACCTTCCACTGCTTTTAAACGAGCGTTTACATCGAGACTCAGCTCATCCTTGCCTCTGTCGCGCTCTGCTTTGCCTTTCAGCGAAATGTAGAGCATTACGTTATTTTTGTTCACTTCAACGAACAGATCTTTCATTTCGTTCAGGTCGCTCATGCTCTTTTCCGCTTGCAAGGCGGTTTCACGGGCCGCCTCCAAACTGGTTCCCTTCGGCAATACAAGGCGAGCGAACAGGAAGTTCTCATTGACGTCCATGAATTGTCCCTGCTTGATAAACGGGGTCAGGAAAAAGCAACCGACAAACAGAAGCAGGGCGATCACAATCGTTTTGATCCGGTTGCGCAAAGCTGCACCCAGGAGTCGCTGGAACAATCCCAACATGCGCGCGCTGACGCTGTTTGCCTTGTTGCCGCTGCCCACTGCTTTGTCATTTTTCAAAAAGTTGTCTGCCAAAATCGGGACGAAGAAAATCGCTGCGATGGTGGAAGCGGTAATGGCTGCCGTTACCGTAAACGCGATCGTGGTGAAAATCGGACGGAATTCCTCACCGAAATCTGCCAGAACAAGCGGCAGGAACACGACGATCATCGTCAGCTGCGAGGATAGTACAGGCGTCAGAACTTCCTTCGTACCGTGGACAATCGCAGTAGTAAGCGGTTCGCCTTTTTCACGGAAATGATAGATGCTCTCCAACACAACAATGGCGGCATCGACAATCAAGCCGACAGAAAGGCTGAGTGAAATCAGTGAAACGGCGTCGATATCGTACCCGAAGATTTTCATCGCAATAAAGGTCATGAGCGCAGACAGCGGCAAGGTAGCCGCAATCACCATCGTAACACGCAGATTTCGCAGGAACAGGTACAAAATGATGATCGCTAGCGCGCCACCGATCATGACCTCGTGGCTCAGGTTATTGATTGACGTCTCGACAAACGAAGCTACCTCAAACAAGGTTACGATTTTGTACGTACCATTAGCCTGTGCATTAATGTCGGCAATGATGGCGTCCAGATTTTTTTGTGTCGTAATGACATCGCTTTCCGAGCTTCTCGTGACGACCAAATGCACATAGGGCTTACCTTTGTAAAGCTCGATGGAATCGCCCACCTTGCCGCGCAAGTCTTCCACGACAGCCAGTTGGTTCAGAGGAATGCTGCCATGGGGAGTGGCAATCGACACGCTTTCTATTTCTTGAATCGATGCGAAGGAATGATCGATTTCAATGACGGTATCATAGCCGTTGTTTTCCAGCGTTCCGATCGCTTGCTTCCAGTTCGCCTGACGCAGCTGATCCATGACGTTTTGCGGTGTCAAACCATATGCAAGCAAACGCTCAGGCTTCAGCTGGATTGATACTTCATTTTTAAATCCACCTTTGTTGACCTGGACGGTTTTTACGCCATCTGCTGATTCCAGTCGGTCCTTAATCGTCGTTTCAGCCAGATTGAGCATCACTTCGGGAGACGCACCAGTCAGGGCAAGCTCTGCCAACTGGTCATCACCGTAGCTCGCCTGCTCGATCACCACATTGTCTACTTCCTTGGGGAAGCCGTTACGAAGACGATTGACAATGCTTTCGATCTTCTGTTTGACTTCTGCTCCAGTTCCCGGCTTCGCCTTGATGTTAAACCGCACGTTTCCACTCATGGTGGAGGAAGGGTACTCCACGATATCACTGACTGATTTCAGTTCCTTTTCAATCTTGTTGGTGATCTTCTCCTCCATCTCTTCGGCTGGAAGCGATCCCCCGGAAATATTTACGAAAATATAGGGCATGTTTGTTTTCGGAACGAATGAGACCTTGAATGACAGCAGGGAACCAATCCCGCCAAGGATGATCAGAAAGGTACAGAGATAGACAATCAGCTTGCGCTTGAGGAAAAAATGAATCAGCTTCTCCATTAGTTCTTAGCTCCCCTCGCCACAACCTTTTCGCCTTCCACCAGGTAGGTGATGCCGCTTGTAATGACCTGCTCATTTTCCTTCAGGCCTGACGTTACCTCAATCTTGTCACTGATAATTTGACCAACGGTGACCGGTCGTTTCGCGACGACTCCATTTTCTGCGACCATTACGTAGCGTTGTGACTGGGAAATGCCGACCGCCTCTAGCGGGACAATAATTCCGTTGATGACGCGCGGAACTTCCACGGTTGCAAGCATGCCGCCTCTCCACCGCTGTTCTGGATTGGCGAAGGTAATATCAATTCGATATTTTCCGGTTTTTTGGTCAATGACAGGGGCGACGAAGCTGATCTTCCCTTTTGTTTTTTCGCCACTTTGATTCACGATGGTTACCTCGGTTCCTTGGTGATACTGATCGATCGTATCGTTCGTGGCGTCGATGGAAACGGTCATTTCAGACAGATCGACCAGATGGATGACCGCCTCCCCCGGATTGGAGAGTTCGCCCTTCTCCTGACTGACCTCCACGATCGTTCCACCGAACGGCGCGATCAGCTTCGTATCCTGCAACGTTTTCTTGGTACGTTCCACTTCACTCGCCGCCTGCTGCAAAGTTGCGTTCACGCTGGCAATTTCGTCTACTTCCGCTCCCTTCAGCAATCGTTCGAGAGCGATTTGCGAATCTTTGGCGTCTAGCTCCGCCTTGTTTTTTTCTACCTTCAAATTATCCAGTTCAACCTTTGACAAGGCTCCCCCCTGATAGAGTCGTTCGCCCTGTGCAAGATCGGTATTGGCTTTGTTCAATCGAATTTTTGAACGCTCTACGTCCAGCTTCGCTGCAGCAATTTCCTCCGAGCTGGCCCCTTGCAGTTTTTTCGCTTTGCGTGCAGCCGCCTCCTGAACCTGGCCGGATGCTGCTTCGACCGCCTTTTGGTAATACGTAGTATCAAGCGCGGCGAGTACGCTTCCAGCCTGTACTTGACTCCCTTTGTTCACGTTGATCTGGGCGATTTTGCCTGAAGTACCGAACGAAAGGATCACATCCCGCTTTGCTTCGACAATTCCGGTTGCCGTCAACATTAAAGGCGCTTTTGCCTTGGAAGCGGCAACCATTTCCACAACCTTTCCAGGTGTTTCAGCCTGTTGCTCGGGCGGCTTGGCACCTGGACCGCAGCCGGTGGTAATAAGCAGGATCGACGATGCGATACCGATCAACACTTGCTTTTTCATAAACATTGAGCATTCCTCCAAATAATAACAGCCGTTGCAGTTATCAGTTTGCCAGTTTTTACCCGATGCGTGAACGGCCGATTGGCTGAACCTGTCTCCGCCTCAAGACGGAGGCAGTCGACTCTTCACCAGTTGCCCCGTTACTCCAGCTCCCATAAAGGCGGTGGCTGCTTCATGCTCAGCACCAGCCCCAGTGCAATCATGTTAGAAATAAACGAGCTGCCTCCATAACTGATAAACGGGAGTGTAAGTCCAGTGATCGGAGACAGGCCGATGTTCATGCCAACATTGACGAATACTTGAAAAAACCACATCGTTACCATACCGCTCATAAAAAAGGAAGCAAACAAATCGGGGGTGGACATCGCCCATTGCACGAGTATGTAGAACAGCACAAAGTACAAAAGCAGAAGCACGCTCGCTCCAATGAACCCCCATTGCTGTGCGATCACCGCAAAAATAAAGTCCGTATGCTGTTCGGGCAGTTTTTTCCCATTCGCCGTGATGACCCACAACATGCCGGTACCGCCCAACTGTCCGCTCCCTACGACCGAGCGGGCTTGCAGGTATTGATAGCCGCTTCCGAGCGGATCTACCTCCGGATGGAGAAAAGAAGTCAGTCGTTCCAGTTGATGCGGTCGCAAGAATCGATCAGCATTGCCTGGCAAGACGGTTGAAGCGGTAAACGCCATGATAAGGGCTCCAGCTGAAAGCACCAGCACGAACTTCTTCAACTCGCTAGCAAAGCGTGTAAGCAACAGAAAACATCCCCCCAATGAGAGGTAGATGAGTGCCATACCAAGATCCGGCTGCAACAGGACAAGAAAGGTAGGGATTGCCAGTACAGCCACAAACGTCACCAAGTCCCGGAAACGCTTGCACTCCCCTTTTCCCGATTCAAACAGCCTGGCAAGCAGCAGCAGGGTCGAAATCCGCGTTATTTCAGACGGCTGCATTCGAAAAAATCCAAGATCGATCCAGCTCACGGCTCCGTTAATTTTTTTCCCGACCACAAACACGGACACCAGAAAGATCAGCCCAAATCCATAGAGCCAGTGCGCGTGCTTCCCCAACTGGCGGTAATTACGACGTTGGACCATCAGCAGAAAAAAGCTGCCGACCGTAACCCACATCAGTTGTTTTTTCACAAAAGGATAGCCGCTGTGTTCCCGAGTCGCTACGAAGATCGTCAACAAGCTGATCGCGATCAAACAAAACACCGCCAGCATGAGCAACGAGTGCTGACGATTTTGCAACGATTCCACGTTCGACCGCTCCCTTCCGACGAAACTTGTTGCTAGTTTCCCCTGTTTCCGCCAAAGTAACAAAACCGTGCAAGGGATCACCCCCGCACGGTTTTATGGTTTTACTTCTTATTGTTTGGCCAACGCTTCCATTTCATCAAGCAGTTCCTTGAAAACGGCAAGCGCCTCACGGACCGGTTCTGGTGAGGTCATATTTACCCCTGCCTTTTTCAACAGGTTCAGCGGGTAGTCGGAACCGCCGCTCTTCAAGAACGTCAAATAGCGTTCTACCGCCGGTTGACCTTCTTCGAGAATCTGCTTCGATAACGAGATGGCCGCTGAGAAGCCCGTCGCATATTTGTACACATAAAAGTTGTTGTAGAAATGGGGGATTCTCGCCCACTCCAGATCGATTTGATGATCGATCACCATTTCGGCGCCATGATAATCCACATTCAGTTGACGGTAGAGCTCACTCAAGCTCTCGGCGGTAAGCGCCTCCTCCGACTCCGTTTTGGCATGAATGACCTTCTCGAATTCAGCGAACATCGTCTGTCTGAACAAGGTGCCACGGAATTGCTCCAGGTAGTAATTGAGTAAATATAAGCGTTTGTCCTTGTCCTCGGTTGTCGCCAGCAGATGCTGCATCAGCAATGCTTCATTCAGTGTCGACGCCACCTCTGCAACGAAGATCCGATAGTCGGCATACGTGTATGGCTGTGTCTTGTTGGAGTAATAGCTGTGCAGGGCGTGCCCCATTTCATGTGCCAGCGTAAACATGTTATTCACGTTATCCTGGTAGTTCATCAGGACGTACGGATGTGTCGTATAGGCCCCCCAAGAGTAAGCGCCGCTTGTTTTTCCTTCATTCTCATGTACATCGATCCAGCCCGATGTGAAGCCCTCCTGCAAAACGCGCCCGTAATCGTCTCCAAGCGGTTGCAGAGCCACCTGAATCGTACGAACAGCTTCATCATACGGGATTTCCATGTCGACTTCCGGTACCATCGGCACATACAAGTCGTACATGTGCAGTTCGTCAACGCCGAGCATTTTTTTGCGCAGCTCCACGTAGCGATGCATCAAAGGCAAATGCTCCCGGACCGTCTCGATCAGTTTGTCGTACACGGACTGGTCAATGTTGTCGGAGAACAGCGAAGCTTTGAGTGCTGATTCATGGTTGCGGACGCGTGCATAGATGACATCACGCTTCACCACGGACGTCAAGGTTGCCGCAATCGTGTTGCGGTGCTTTCCATAGGTGGCGTACAGCGCCTCGAATGCCTCCTTGCGTACACGGCGGTCCTTGCTTTCCATAAACTGCGTGTAACGCCCCTTGGTCAGCTCGACTTCCTCGCCCTGCTCGTTTTTGATCATCGGAAACTTCATATCCGCGTTGTTCAGCATCCCGAAAATTTTGGAAGGCGCCCCTGACAATTCGCCCATCTGTGCCAGCAGTGCCTCCTCGGAAGCCGAGAGCGTGTGCGGCTTGAAGCGAACGATTTCTTCAATCAGGTAGCGATAATGCTCCAACCCTGCTTCCTGCTCAAACAGTTGTGCCAATCGGTCATTTTCAATAGCAAGTATTTCCGGCTGTATGTAAGAAAGCGCACTGTAAACCTGTACGCTAAGCGTCGTCGCGCGATCCGTCAATGCCTGATAGGTTGCATTGGCATTGTCTTCATCCCGCCTCATTCGGGCATAGACATAAATCTGATCCATGGTTTTAGTCAGCTCATCCTGGAGCTGCAGCGCTTCAAGCAAGCGGGCACCTGAAGTTGCAAGCGTCCCCTTGAACGCGCTGATCTTGGTGGTCAGCTCCTTTACCTTGTTCACATCCTGCTCCCACAGGTCGTTCGTCGCATAAATATCTTCCAGCTTCCATTTGTGTTCAGCCGGAATATCCTGCCGTTTCGGCAGCGTTTTGCTTTTGTTCATGGATGAACTCTCCTTTCATTACCATATCCTTCATCCTACCTGAAACGAGGCTTCACTTCAAACGGAAGCGACCGACAAAAACGCCGCCTTTTCCCGAAAGAAGGCGGCGAGAGGGGTCGAAACAGTTGTTCATGCCCGCCCCACCCCAAGATAGGTGAAGCCTAACTGCCTGAGGGTATCCAGCGGCCATGCATTCCGACCGTCAAACAAAAGCGGGCGACGCATGAGATTTTTCACACGGGAAAAGTCGAGCTCCACGCACACCTTCCATTCGGTGACAAGCAAGGCACAATCCGCTTGATCCAGCGCTTCATACGGATCTGACACAAATTCCACGTCCGCAAACATTTCACTCACCCTGTCGTTCACCAACGGGTCAAATGCCACCAACTGCGCGCCTTCCTGCAACAGGAGCGGGATCAGACGCAACGATGCTGCTTCCCGCAAATCGTCCGTCTCCGGTTTGAACGATAAGCCGAGCACGGCAATCCGGGTTTGGCTCAGATCAGGGATGACGGCTTTGAGCTGTGTAACAAACCATGCGGGCTGACTCTCATTAATCTGCTGCACGGCATCCAAAAGCGACAGATGAACACCGTTGCGCCGTGCCAGCTCCGTCAATGCTGAAGTATCTTTGGGAAAACATGAACCGCCATAGCCCAAGCCGGCTCGTAAAAAGTGCGTGCCAATCCGCGTATCGAGCCCCATCCCATAGGCAACCTCAGTTACATCTGCACCAACCTTTGCGCAGAGGCGGGCAAGC
>JBLNEJ010000131.1:0-6992 GCA_050262535.1 Clostridia bacterium | reverse complement strand
ATCGGCTCATTGAGATTCAGTTCGGGATGGATCGCGCCGGGCTGCTCGGCAACATTTATCGCGCACGCATTCAAAAAGTATTGCCGGCGATGCAGGCGGCCTTTGTCGATGGAGGGGCGGCAGGCAGCTTTTATTTGTATATCGATGATGCGTTGCCGCCTGGCTGGAAAGAAGAGCGTGGAAAACCGAAGCCCAACATCAGCGAACTGGTGAGAGAAGGCGAGGAACGGTTTGTACAAGTGTACAAAGAAGCCGTAGGAAGCAAATCGCCCAGTGTCACGCTGGATGTGGGACTGCCGGGGCGGATGCTGGTGTATCAGCCGTTTGCCGGATACGTGTCCGTCTCGCGCAAGGTTGGGGATGAGGCGGAGCGGAAACGGCTGCGCCAGATGATCACCCCCATGCTGCAAGGCACGGAAGGAGTGATCGTTCGCACACAAGCAGAGGGAGCGGACAGCGAGACGCTTGCCGGTGAGCTTGCCTTTTTACGAGGCGCTTGGTCTGACGCCCTTGACCGGGCAAAGGGCAGCAAAACCCCTGCGCTTGTAACAGGCGATACCGATCCTTTGTTAAAGATGATCCGCGATACGGTGGAAGAAGAGCTCGATCAAATCGTGATTGAAGGCTTCGAAGCGTTTCAACGAACGAAACGGTATGGAAACGCCTTTATGCCAAAGCTGGGCAAAAAGCTGATCTTCCACCAGGGGAAGCAGTCTTTGTTTGACCGATATGGAATCGATGCGCAGCTGGAACAGGCAATGGCCAGAGTTGTCACCTTGCCAAGCGGAGGTTCGCTGGTGATCGACCAGACCGAGGCAATGACCGTCATTGATGTCAATACGGGCAAATTTACCGGAAAAGCGTTTGGCAGTCTGGAAGAGACGGTGACGAGGACCAACGTGGAAGCGGCGCATGAGATCGCACGCCAGCTGCGGCTCCGGGACATCGGGGGCATTATTTTGATTGATTTCATCGATATGAAAAAGGCAAGCAACAGGGATCTCGTACAAACGGAGCTGGAAGCGCGGCTCGCTTCAGACCGCTCGCCTGCCAATGTACTTGGGTATACCCGGCTTGGCATCATGGAGATGACCCGTAAAAAAAGCAGACAGACCCTCACACAAGTGCTTACCCGACCATGTCCGTCATGCCTAGGAAGAGGGAGGGTTCTGTCTGAGGAAGAACTGTTGCTCAGAATCGAGCGGGAGCTTACGGGCATTGTGAAAGCTGCCGATGCTCAGGCCGCAGTTATTGAGCTACCAGCGGGTCTTTCAATCCAGGAGACGGACCTGGTGGAAAGACTGACATTGAAGCTGTTCCTGTTTCACGATCCGGCTTTGCTGCCTGACCAATACCGGATTACCTATGTCGGAAGCCTTGCGGAAGCACAAGCAAAGGCCGATCGCTTGCGCCAAAAATGATAGAATGAATTGCCAGCAATAACCGGTTTAGGTGTTGACTCTGTATGTTGGTCTATGTTATCCTAATCTTTGTTCATGCAGATATGCTTGTCACCTCAAGCATGCTGTAACCGCGCGAACCAGGTTGAAAAGCCGTTTTCTTACGGGAAAACGCACCTGCCAAGGCGAGTCTGAGTATAAGAGGAGGTGCAATACAAATGTACGCTATTATCGAAACTGGTGGCAAACAGTACAAAGTAGAAGAGGGCAGTGTTCTCTTCATCGAAAAACTGGCATCTGGTGAAGGCGAATCCGTTACTTTTGACAAAGTATTGTTCGTAAGCAAAGACGGCAAAGTAACTGCAGGAGCTCCAACTGTTGCTGGCGCGACTGTAACGGGTAAAGTAGAAAAACACGGTAAAGGTGAAAAAGTTATCGTGTACAAATACAAATCCAAGAAAAACTACCGTCGCAAGCAAGGTCATCGTCAACCATACTCCAAAGTCGTGATTGAAAAAATCAACGCATAATTGGAGAAACGATGATTACAGTCGAAGTAAAACGAAATGATGCCGGAATTGAAGAGATTACGATCTCGGGACATGCGAATGCTGACGTGAAGGGCAAGGACATTGTTTGTTCTGCTGTTTCTGCGATCAGCTTTGGCACAATCAATTCGGTTCACGTGTTGCTCGAAATCATGCCTGACGTACAGCAAGGCTCCAAGAGCGGTGGCTATCTTCGCTGGCGACTTTCCACGGATTCCGTTGCGGAAACCGCCGAGAAAGAACAACTGCTGGCAGAGAGCATGGTGATTGCCTTGATCGCGGTTGCTGAGACATACGGCAAATATGTTACGATACAGGATGCCAAATGGCAAGGAGGTGCAACGTAATGAAAATGCTGTTTACTGTTGATCTTCAGTTTTTTGCCTCCAAAAAAGGGGTAGGTTCGACCAAGAACGGACGCGATTCCATCGCGAAACGCCTGGGTACCAAGCGCGGTGATGGTCAATTCGTAAAAGCCGGCAACATCCTCGTTCGCCAACGCGGAACGAAGATCTATCCGGGTCTGAACGTGGGAATCGGTGGCGACGATACGCTGTTTGCCACTGCTGACGGCGTCGTACGCTTCAAGCGTCTGGGCCGCGACCGCAAACAAGTTGTGGTTGAGCCAGTAGCTTCCCAAGCATAAGTAAAGTCAGCGAGACATAACCCAGCCTAACCGCTGGGTTTTCTTTTTACTGAGGGGCCCCATCAGACAGTCCTGCTGTTGAATGGGTATCTTACGAGTATCGGGTGAGCGACGATGAGCGACGACCAAATACAGATGAACAAACAGGCGGAGTGGGTCCTGCAGCTACTGAATCAGCAGCGGCATGATTGGCTGAATCATGTTCAGGTGTTGATGAGCTATCTGAAGCTGGGGCGCCCTGAGCGAGCGGAGGAATATTTGAAGCGCGTGACGGAGATGGTGAATCAAGAAGGGATGATTTCCCGCATTCAGTTTCCACAACTGTCTGTTTTTTTGCTGAGCTTCAATGCACTGCACAATGAACTGCGACTGGATGTAAAATTGGACGGCCCCGTCGACTTCTCAACCATCGATCTCGATCAGGATCGTGTGTTTCAGCTGATAAGCAGCTTGGTGTTTGCTGTAAAAGAGCATGTGGACCCGGCATCATCGGAGACGGCGAGCCTGCGGATGTCTTTTTCGCAACGAGAGAACGCGTTGGTCATCCGTTTTGATCTGGAGGGCTTGTTTACTGCATCAGGGGACGCAATTGTGGCAAAAATGGTAGAGCAGGATAATGAGAATACGGCTGCATTGATGGCCGAATGGATACATACCGAGCAAGAAACGGTACTGGAAGCGAGGCTTCCATACCGGATTTAACGACCAAGGGTAGGTGGCACCATGTTTGTAGATCAAGTGAAAGTCTATGTAAAAGGCGGCGACGGCGGGAACGGCGCGGTTTCGTACCGCAGGGAGAAATACGTCCCGCTCGGCGGGCCGGCTGGCGGGGACGGCGGACGAGGCGGAGACGTCGTATTCGTCGTGGATGAAGGGCTGCGCACGTTGGTAGACTTTCGTTATCAGCGTCACTTCAAGGCTCCGCGTGGCGAACACGGCCGCAACAAATCGCAGCACGGAGCGGGTGCAGAGGATCTGGAGGTACGTGTTCCGCCGGGTACGACCGTGATCGATGCCGATACGGGTGAAGTGATTGCTGATTTGGTCGAACAGGGCCAACGAGCGGTCATCGCCAAAGGCGGCCGAGGGGGGCGAGGTAACATCCGTTTCGCTACCTCCTCCAACCCTGCTCCGCAAATTGCTGAGAATGGAGAGCCGGGGCAAGAGCGCAACGTTACGCTTGAGCTGAAACTGATTGCCGATGTCGGGCTTGTTGGTTATCCGAGCGTCGGGAAATCAACGCTGCTGGCAAGTGTGACGGCTGCTCGTCCCAAGATTGCGGAGTATCATTTTACCACGTTGAAACCGAATTTGGGTGCGGTTGATCTCGGAGAGCGCAGCTTCGTGCTGGCTGATTTGCCCGGACTGATTGAGGGTGCGCACGAAGGGGTTGGCTTGGGCCACCAATTCTTGCGCCATGTGGAGCGAACCCGCTTGATTATCCATGTAATCGACATGGCGGGCACAGAAGGTCGCGATCCCTACGAAGATTTCCTGAAGATCAATCAGGAGCTGAAGCTGTACAATATTCGTCTGGAGGAGCGGCCACAGGTCATTGCTGCCAACAAGATGGATTTGCCCGAAGCAGAGGAGAACCTGAAACGATTCAAGGAAAAGGTGCCTGACGTACCAGTTATCGCCATCTCTGCAGCAACGAACCAAGGGGTGAAAGAACTGATGTATGCAGTGGCAGACATGCTGCAAACATTGCCTGTGAAGCCAGCGATCGAGGAAGTGGCAGAGGTTGAAGCACGTGTCGTCTTCAAGGCAGAACCGGATGCACCGGAGTTCTTTATTCAACGGGATAATGAGGTATATATCGTGACGGGTGAGAAGATCGAGAAGCTTGCTCGCATGACCAATTTGAACAGCTACGATTCGATTCAACGGTTTTCCCGCATCATGCGCAGCATGGGAGTTGACGATGCCTTGCGCAAACGCGGTGCACAGCATGGGGATACCGTGCGCATCGGCGATTTTGAGTTTGAATTTGTGGAATAAGAACAGTCAGAAGGAGGGGGAACGGTCCCCTCCTTTTTCCCGTTTATAATTGGGGAAATATGACAGAAACAAGACTTGTTCTTCTACGGGATTTGATGCTACGATTTGGGAAATTCGGGATGAAGGGACTGGAGAGAGTGACTCGACTGGAATTTATCCGAGAGTTGGATGGAATGCTCCGAAGCTTGTCGGACAAGGAGCGTCTTGACATTCTTGCTGATTACACCACGTACTTTTTACGGGGAATCGAACAGGGGAAAACCGAAGAGGAGATTGCAGCATCGCTGGGCACCCCCGCGGAGGTCGCTGGGCGGATCATTCATGCGCGGAGCGAGCAGCGCAGTCAGGCTGATGCACTCGTACCCGGAAACGTCCGATCCGTACTTGTCAGTGTCGCGGTGGTCCTGTTCAACCTTATGTTTGTCGTAGGCCCGTATGTCGGATTGATCGGGGTGCTGATCGGTCTGATGGCGTCGTCGGTTGCCCTGGTGCTGGCGCCGATTGGAATGATTGCGGGAGCGGGCATACCTGCTTTGCAAGTGGAGAAGCTCTATGTCGTGTTTGGCAGCCTGGCCGCGGTCGGTCTCGGCGGCATGCTTGGGGTGGCTGTCATAATGATTACGCGCTGGGTGTATCGCCTCACTCGCCGCTACCTGCAGTTTAACTTAAATCTGATCCGGGGGAAGTAGAAAGATGAAACGAATTGTCAGATATGTGTTTCTGTTGTCGTTGCTGCTGTTTCTCATTGGTGCCTCCGGATTGGCGTATTTGTATGCACGGCATCCTGAGATCGTGTTCCATCAAGTGAATCAGACACCGATACAGGAGGAGAAGAGGTTCGATGCAAGCAAGGTAAAAGGGCTGGCAATCTCCACCGATACAACGGACATTTCTGTTGTGTCCGGTGAGGGAAAGGAAGTAATCGTGCGTTTGACTGGCCAAATCAGCGGGTCGCGCAAAAATGGGCTTCGCTTCGAGACCGGGCTAACGCCGGAACAACAGGTAACCGTAGATTTGGAACATCAGGTCCAATTTGGGTTTAACATGGGAATGTCCAGCAGCCTTGATTTGCAAATTGTCGTTCCACCGAAACTGTATGAGGAGCTGAAGATCACGACATCGACTGGAGATATCGAGTTGAAGAATGTGCAAGCAAACACCATGCATGTAGAAACTTCAACCGGTACAGTCAATGTCTTTGCGAGCAAAGGTAAAGAAATGGAGATCACGACCAGCACGGGGGATGTAGAGGTAACGGACTCACAAGCAGCGTACAACATCCAAAGCGATACCGGAGATATTACATTGAAACAAAAGCTGGAACAGAATGTTACGATAAATACGTCAACTGGAGATGTCGTATGCAAGCTGACCAGAGTGCCGGAAGCGTTTCGGGTGGATGCGGAATCGTCCACAGGCGATGTTGATACGGAGATGGTTGTCCAGTTGGAAGAGAAACGCACGGAGAATTCGTATTTTGGCACAAAAGGCTCGAATGGTCCGGTTGTTGACATTCGCAGCACGACAGGAAGCATTCGCATCGTAGAAGGAAACGAGCAGGGGCTTTAGCCTCCTCGCTCGTTTCCTTCTGTTACTCGCGACGATTGCGCCATCCGCTTGCCGCCGACATCTTTGCCAAACTGGTCGAGATCGCTTGGTCGTGCCGGAGGATGATTGTTGCGACGCTCCGATTTATCCGATTTGCCTCGTCCACCCACGCTGGACTCACCTCACTTTTTCGTAAGATCTTTTCTATTGTTCGCCTTCTGTTCACAAGATATGTACCCCAGTCTGCTGGGCAGTTGATTGACTTTTTCCTATTTTTCGATTTGGGGTTGCCACTGTGCCTTGATTCCGCTATAATGTCCACTATCGGAAAACACTTGTATTCCTTGGGAGGACATATGTCGAAACGTGAGGAAAAGTTTTATCTGATTCGCTCCGATATCTTGCCGGAATCGATTGCCAAAACGATCGAAGTAAAAAAATTGCTCGAAGCCGGTGAAGTGGAAACCGTTCATGAAGCAGTGGAGCGCGTAGGGTTAAGCCGAAGCGCTTTTTATAAATACAAGGACGGAATCTTTCCATTCAACGCCATGATGAGTGAAGAAATCATGACGGTCACACTGACGCTCGAGCATCGATCCGGGATTTTGTCTCGCGTGTTGCAGCTAGTCGCGGACCAGGGGGGAAACGTACTAACGATCAATCAGACGATTCCGCTTCAGGGGATTGCGACAGTGTCCATGTCGGTTGACATGGCTCATCTGAAGATCTCCAGCACCGAGTTTCTTGATTTGTTGCAGCAATTCTCCGGTGTCCGCAAAGCGATGATTGTCGGACGAGGATGATTTTTTTAGAACAAACCAGGGCCCGCCAATAGCAAGCGGTGCTCCA
>JBLNEJ010000130.1:0-5434 GCA_050262535.1 Clostridia bacterium | reverse complement strand
CTCCTGCTGCCCAGCAACGAGCGGCACCCCTTCCACCGTGACGTTCCCCTGCTGGCTGACAAGCAGACGGATACGCATCGTCTGTCCCTGATGTGCCGCCGCATACGCTGCAAGCTTGTCACCCAGCTCCTGCTCGTCTGGCCTGATACCGAAATAGACGGCAGATGCCCGCAGCCGTTCCAGATGACGCTCCAGCAAATCGTAGTGTCCCGCTTCCAGCTTCAACGTTTCCAGCAGGGAAAAGGGCGGCATATCCGCTGTCAAAATGGCGGACTTGGCAACCACTTCGTCATACTCATCTGCCGCTGCCGAATCCCATGTAATACCGCCGCCGACACCGTATTCCGCCGTCCCGGTTGCCGTATCGATGACAACCGTCCGAATCGCTACGTTGAAGATGGCCTCCTGCTCAGGCGTCACAAAGCCGATGCTCCCACAATACACCTCGCGAGGGGCATCCTCCAGCTGGCGGATCAGCTTCATCGTGCTCACCTTGGGTGCGCCTGTAATCGAGCCGCACGGAAACAACGCTGCAAACACATCCTCAATCGTCGTTCCTACCCGGGTCACTGCTTCTACGGTTGACGTCATCTGCCAAACCGTCCGGTACCGCTCAATCTCGAACAGACGCGGCACATGCACCGAACCGACCTCTGCAACCATGCCCAGATCGTTTCGCAGCAAATCGACGATCATGACGTTCTCCGCGCGATTTTTCTCCGATTGCGCCAGCCAGTCTGCCCGCTCCTGATCCTCCTGAAGCCACCTTCCCCGCTTCACCGTGCCTTTCATCGGCTTGGTCACCAATCTCCCGTTCTTCCAATGAAAAAAAAGCTCCGGCGATGCGGACAAAATCCGATAGCGTCCCATATTCAGATAGGCGGCGTAACGCCCCTGCTGTCTGGCTGACAAATCGTTGTAAAATGCATAGTCGTCCCCGGCAAACGCGCCGCGCAAGCGAATCGTGTAGTTCGTTTGATACGTTTCCCCTCTGGCGATCGCTTCCTGAATATCAGCAATACACTGATTGTACCGCTCTCTGCTGACAGTCGGCTGCCAGTCGGACATGGAGTAGTCGTCCACAGGCCATTCGACCGAATCCACCGGCTGCGGCTTTTCAAACAGTCCAAACCAGGCCAGCGGCAGCTGCTCCCCCTCCCAAACACGAAACGCAGGATCGAACGCAGGCGCGGCTTCATAGGACAGATAACCGGCTGCGTAATACCCGGCCTTCACTCCTTTTTGCAGCTCCTTCATCACCGCACGTACTTCTTCTATTTTAGTGGCAACCAAAATTTTTGCCGGATTCGTAAAAAGCATCCGCCTGGGCGTACCGTCCGCATCGTGAAAATCAAGCTGCAGCCTGATTTCCCGCTCCGCTTGTGGCAGCTCTGCCGATGATGTATCCATGACGTAATTCCCCCAGCTTCCATAGTCCTTCCTATCGTTACACAAGTGTGTGATCGAAGGCAAGCACAGGCATGCTGGTGGAAGTGTCTACGATTTTTTACGATTGCTTGAACCGCTGTCCGCCTTAAGAGCGCCGCTTCTCTTTTCAAGCACCAGCTTCAGCATAATCAAGCAGGCAACCATCCACACGCCACCTGCGGCAAATCCCGCCAACACATCGCTCGGATAATGAACGCCGAGATAGATCCGGCTCAGCCCAATCAGCACAATCAAGGTTCCTGCTCCGATGCAGAGGAACACCTTTGCCACCGCAGATTTAACCAATACGACGAGCAACACGGCAAGCATCCCGTAAAAAATGATGGCGCTCATGGAATGCCCGCTTGGAAAGCTGTAGCCGGATTCTTCGATCAAGCGGTGAAGCGCAGGGCGTTCCCGGTGAAAGATCATCTTCAGGACCTGGTTGAAAATCGTTCCGCCCGCCATGGCGACGACCAAGAACAGCGCTTCCCACCGTTTTTTGCGCCACAGCATCAGAACCACTGTCAGCAGCAGCAGAATGATCAACCCCGTTGCTGAACCAAGGAAGGTGAAGGCGCTCATCACAGGCGTCAGTTGCGGTTGAACCAACAGCTCCACCTGCGCGATGATCGATTGGTCAAATGAAGCCAATTCGTGTCCAACCAATCTCGTGCAAAACATGATAAATAGACCAAGAAAGACAACAAGCACAAGCCCTGCAATCGCAACATACTTTTTCACTTCGGCTGAAATATTACGTACCTTCTTTCTTCCTTCTCTTTAGAAAAAGCACCAGCCCCACCGCAACGATCAGAAACAAGATGAGGACATAGATGCCATAACGCTTCAAATAATGTTCAATCAAAAACCACCTTTCCCCTAGCTGATACCCGAGCGTAATAAAGGTTGTGCTCCAGATCAATGCACCCGTATAGCCAGCAAGCATGAACATGCGAATATCCATGCGGGAAATGGCAGCGATATAGGCGGTCAAATGGCGAATACCCGGAATGAAATAGCCGATCAGCAGCAACGCTTTGCCGAACCGCTCAAACAAACGATGGGTCTTCTCGATTTTTTCTTCCGTAATATGGAATTTCGGCCCGAACTTTCGTAAAAACGGCAGCCCCAGCTTGTACCCGATTCCATAGCTGAGCGTAATGCCTGTTGCCGATCCCAAAAACGCGCTGAGCAGGACGAGCGGCAAATTCAGCGTACCTTGATAAACAGAAAAACCGGCATATGCCAGCAACGTCTCATCAGGGATCGGCAACCCGATAATTCCCAGTGAAAGAGCTCCAAAAATCCCGATGTATCCATAGTGCCCGATGAGCCAGTTCAGATGCGCTTCGATCATCATCACCTATTTTCTGCAAGCGGATTGGTAGTAGTATCTGTCTGAAGCAACCGAAATAGAACCTTGTATGCAGAAATCGAAAAGCACCCTTCATCGAACCCACTGCCGATGAAGGGTGCCAAAACCATTTATTCATCAATATTCCCCAAGAATATGTGATTACACTAGCTCTATTTTAAATCAGTTCGCGTATGGCTGCAACAATTTTACTCAGAGCCCATCACTTGCAAAAAACGGATGATTTTGCATTATTTTCTTCGATACGCTCATCCCCCTCGGTGTATGGATATGCTGTACCTCGATGACAATTTTTATTATAGAACCCATTTCTGAAAACAAGCTGAGATGATTGTGAGAATACGCTTAGAAAATTGTGATAGTTGGATGTGAGCAGCATCCGGATCAGTTGCGCCCAAGAATCTCCTGAACCCTGCCCACCTGTCCATCCTGCAAGCGAACCTTGATCCCGTGCGGATGGTAGCTGGAATTGGTTAAAATATCTTTGACAATGCCGCGCGTCAGCTTACCAGTCCGCTGATCCTGCTTCAGCACGATGTTGACTTCCAGCCCTGCTACGATCTCGTTGCGATTTTTCCCGCTCATGTGATCACCCTTTCAATCTGTGTTATAATCGACAAACAACTGTATCTTGAATCACGGAGGCATCCATGCTGACTTTTGAAGAAAAACTGGCGATCATCGAATCGTTTCCACAACTCACACGTAAAACCGTCTCCCTCGGACGGGTAAATTTCCAGTTCGAGGAGAGTCTCCACGAGAAAAAGAATGTCGTCTACCATCTGCATCCGAACGGAAACGGATTTGTCTTTGCAGGCCCGCTGAAGGGATATACAAAGGATGCAAAGGGCTTGGTGAACATTCGCGACTTCACCGCTGATCAGCTGCGCACCCTGCTGGATAAAGTCATCAACATGCTCTCGCAGCCGCCGAAAGCGTTCTCCCCCGCAGAAGAGATGGCCTCCGAGCCGATTCAGGAGAGCTGGACCAATACGGATGGTCACGTCCTCCTGCTCATTCAGGAAAACGAGCTGTGGAACGTATACGATGGCGAGAATCTGGAATCCGCGTTTGAGTCTTACAAGGAAGCCGTGCTTTATTTACACGAGGAAGGGTTCTCCCGCTCCACAGAAGACACAGAAAAAGACCGCTAATCCGGCACGGATAGCGGTCTTTCTGCTATGCAGGAGATACTATTCCTGCTCACTTTTTATTCCGGTTTTTACATCATTGTTAAAGTTGGTCAGCGGCGCCAACATTTTCATGCCGCTTTCCATCGGGGACGAGCAGAGTGGGCAAGCCGGCAGATGGTCGAACGTAAAATTAGCACGCATCCAACCGTTACAACCATCTTTCGTGCAAGACCAGATCGGCGTATTTTCCTTCGGCACTTCCTCTAACGACTTCTTACCATTAAACATCGTGACCCCCCTTTGATTAAAAGACCAAAAGAAGAACTGCCCTCACATACTTGCTCGGGCAGCTTGTTCCTTTTTCTTACAGTTTTTCTACGTTTTCAGCTTGTGGTCCGCGGTTGCCTTGTACAACATCGAATTGTACGCGTTGACCTTCGTCAAGGGATTTGAAGCCATCCCCTTTGATTGCGCTGAAGTGTACGAATACGTCGCTGCCGCCTTCAACGGAAATGAAGCCGAAACCTTTCTCTGCGTTGAACCATTTTACTGTACCTGTTTGCATGTGTTCATTACCTCCATAACTAAATTAACATGTTCATTTTATTCGCAAATAAAAATTCACATATTGTAAAAGGTACAATCAAGTTCAAGTGTCAACCCTTTACAATATGTGAATCAAAAGTGTTGGCTATAGTTGAACTTTATCATAATCAGAAGGCAAAAGCAAGCAGAGCAACGAGCTCCCCACTCATCTTTACCAAGTTTTTTCAATTATCGAGTTGAACGATCGAATTCCTTCATTCCTCCTTTCTTTCCATGTATATGATCGTACCTGAAACAGTATTCCCTTATTTTTGTGATTTATAATATGGATTTCTATAAAGGAAAGAAAATCGCCCTCGAAATCTGTCAGAATAGTATGTTCTCCTAACGAGAAATAGACAGCTATTCTACGTTATTTGCCGCTTTCAAGCGATAGTTTCTTTCAATAAACTATTGTGAAAGCGAGGTGAGTCAATGATGACGAGCAGAAAAGAGCGGGGAACAGACTGCACGCCTCTTAACCGAAATGCTAGCGGATTTATTTTGGATACACCATGTAACGGTTCGACCCATGTCCTGATTGATCTGAAATGCGCTTCCGTAACGAATGCAATCGCATTCTTGCAAAATTTCGGAAATACGTGTCCGGTTGTGTTTACCATTTTCCGAAAGAACCGACGTTCGATTGAAAAAACAATCCAGCCAAATACGAGCATTTCCTTTCCGGTTTCCGGGCTTGTCGAACGGGTCACGGTTACCTGTGCGGTGAATCCCGCAGGTACGGATTGTTCGGCTTTCGCGGCTATAGATTTTACCCAATGCTATTGCTGCAAATGCAACAGGCAGATACTGACCGGAACGACTTGCCAAGAATGCGGGAAAAAGCATTAAGCGCAAGAAAAATACCACTTTCGTTAAAGCGAGGTGAGTCAATGATGTCGAACAGCAA
>JBLNEJ010000129.1:0-3144 GCA_050262535.1 Clostridia bacterium | reverse complement strand
GCAGCTCGCGATACGCAGGTCATCATTTGATTGTGGGCGGCCCGTTCTTTTTCGGAAAGCACGGAGTCATAGTGTGCAATTTCTCCGGAAGCCACCTCTACTGCGCACGTCCCGCATCCGCCAACGCGGCATGAGTAGTGTGCCGGAATGCCGGCTGACAATAACGCATCGAGCAGGCTCTCATCCTCGCCGACCGTAATTGTCTGCTGACTCAACGAAAGCTCAACGCTGAACGGATTTCGCGTTTTAGGGACGGGAGGTGTAAAGAGCTCGAAATGGATGCTCGCCTCCGGGTACCCGTATTCAATGGCAGCTTCCTGAAATTGTCTGACCATCGGTTCAGGTCCACAAAAGTATACGTGTGTACCGATTCGTTGATTTCGCATGATGTCAGGCTTCATTCGACGAGGAACAGAGTCGGTCGAAAAGTAAAACTGGCATGCATGCGGATAATGCTCCTGCAAATAGATGTAGAAAGCGCAATGCTCGTTCGATTTGGCAGCATAGTGGAGCTCAAACGATTTTCCTTCTCGTGCAAGCTCATCCATCATCGTAAGGAAAGGGGTAATGCCAATTCCTGCGGCAAAGAAAATGTGATGCCTCGCTCGAAAGCTGAGAGGGAAGTGGTTTTTTGGATAACTGATCGACAGCTCATGTCCTTCAGAAATCGAATGATGCCAGAAGGATGAACCCCCTCTCGATTCAGGATTCAAGTGAATGCATATCTCATAATGTTCGAAATCATCAGGCGAATTAACAAGGGAATAGTGCCGCTCGATCGTACCCGTTTCGGTTTCAAGGTACGTCGTAATATGAGAGCCGGCACTAAACGGGGGCAACTGGGCCCCTGATGTGGTGACAAGACGAAATCGTTTCACCGCCGGCGTTTCATGGATGATTTGTTTGACGATTACGTTGATTTTCGATTTCATGACAGCCATCCCATTCTATCTGGTTTCGGTAACAGGAACGTGTTTGTCCGAACATGTTGTCTCTCGATGAATCAGGTGCAAGCAAGGGAATCGTGCTTGATCAGATTGAGGTGTAGCCGAGAAACGCCTGCAGTCTTTTTGAGTAATGATCGGATACACTCAATGCTTCACCGCAGTATCGGCAAATGATCCTGGTTTCCTGCAAAACCTGGTTCAGCTTTTGACAGGCAGAGCAGAAGACGTTCTTGGATCGTGGACCAAAGCCGTGACACTCCATTTCTGCATCGGAAAAGCCCGCCTCCTCGGCATACCTCGCCAACGGTTCCAGCAGCTCCCAAGAAGTGAGAACATACAAATACGTCCCGATCGACTGATTGGACAGAAGCTCAAGTAATTCTGGCTGAACAAGACTTTCTTTTCCAACATGAAGGACCTCAAAGGGGAGACCCTCTTCAGACAAGCTTCTTCTGACTTCCTGGGAGGCACGTTCACCAGCCGAATCTACCAAAAGCAAGCATCTTTGTTTTTTCAACCCGTACACCTCTCTTTTTTCAGGACGTTTTCAAGGTACTGGATGGTCTGCGGTCGAAACAGCTTCATCCCTTTATATTCCGCAATGAAATCTGGCAATTCGACCAACACGCGGTACAGCTGCTCGATGTAGTCGCGGTTTTGCGAAAGCTCTTCAAGCGTGATCAGGTGACTGTGAATGGTAAACAGGACGAAATGGCTGCGGGGCAGCCGGAACAGCTTTTGCACCTCGACGCGCAAGTATACGAGTTGACCGGCATTTTCGGCGGTCACTTGCTTGCGTACCTGTCCCCATTCATGGAACGTTTCCAGCGATGCGTCAAGACGATAACCAGCATTCAATGACCAATTCCGCCGAACCCACGGTTGACCTGCTTCTAGCTTCATGATAAAGTTGCGGATTTTTTCATCCAGATTGTTGTCGGAGAAGCCGGGGATCGGGTTGTGAATAGCAACGAAATTCATCCCAAGGTTAAAATCGAGTGACCAGTTCGCGGGGAAGCACAGCTGACCTGCGTCGAGATACAGATCTCCGTCACGCTGCCCCATCAAAATCAAGTCCTCCTGTACGTGCCGTCCGACAAAGTCGAGAGGTTCATAGGGAAGCGATGAGGGATCGCCATACACGAATGTATGCTCCTCATGAAGAAGATGATTGCGGAAGGTCCAGGAACCCCCATTTATATCCAAGTCAAAATGTTCTGGATAAGCTTCATGCAAATGATGCAGGACAAGGCTGGCGATCTCCCATTGCGCCGGAAGCGTATGGGGAAGCGATTGAAAACAACGATTGGGATGATTCTGCAGAAGTAACCTTTTCAGTTTTATTTCGTCTACATATTCAGGTGTAACTTCAATGGAGATCGGAGGGTCAAGTAATACGGAATTGTTTGAATAACGGTACGTATCGCTTTTAAAAGGATACGGAAAACGGGAAACTTTGTTAGCAGACATGAAGACACCTCTCTTTTTCAGACAATTCTATCATCATATTATACCAAAGGTTCATTACGTTTAAACGGTTCTCAAGAAAATATGTTAAATGAATACATGTTAGGCATTACCATAGCCTTCGGACAAGAAGAAAGGCTATAATACTGTCGGATTATACTAAACAAAGCGAGGATCGATAACACGATGCGATTCACATGGCAAACGACGAAACGACTCCTGCTTGGGGCAAGCTGTCTTGGCCTGTATTTTCTGCTTTCGACAGCGGCCATCAGTTTGTATGGGCCATTTGAAAATATTCGCAGCACCGTCGTCGGGATGGTCCTGACAAGTCGCCACCCATTCGTGATTACGCCGTTTTTATCCAAGGAAGCACTGGCAAAATACCAGCCGGTCGGGCTTGACGCAATGGAGCGGGGAGAAGGTGCGATAGGGAACTTTTCCCATATACAAGATGAAGGAATGGACATCATCCCTTTGAAGACGAACAAATATACCGGAACAATCCTTGTTGTGAAGGACCCGAAGCGCGTCCATTTAGGTGTTACCAAGCATCTCAATCATGTCGGACAAACCGTCAGCGAAATGGTGAAGGATGCCAATGCTGTTGCGGGCATGAATGCCGGGGGCTTCTTTGATGTAGAAGGGTTGGGTACAGGCGGAATTCCGATGGGTCTGACGATCTCCCGGGGTTCCTATGTGAGCGGTGATAAAGAAGCGCTGCAACCGG
>JBLNEJ010000128.1:0-3734 GCA_050262535.1 Clostridia bacterium | reverse complement strand
ACAATGGCCAACAATGCGGAGAAAAAATCAACGGACAACCATTCCATACCTCTCATCTTCCTCTCTATTTATCTATATGGTGCGAGAGGCCAAAAAAACGACCCTCGCGTGTGGCAAAGGTCGTTTTTTCATCAAAAAAGACCTTTACCAAATAAACTTTGGCAAAGGTCTTGCTTACAACGATGCTGTCCGTTGTCCGTACAGCCGGGGATATCATCCCGTAATGACGACTGCACGATCCAGCTACTCCCCTTTGGAGGTGGTTCATATAACTAAAGTCTAATATAAGATTCGTATGCTGTCAAGAGACGTGATACATGTTTTGGCTTTTTCCGGTGCAAGCTAGTGTGAGGAAGATGTGGAAGGGAGGGCACAGGCATGGAATATTTGCGGCAATCCCGCGCAGTGGGCATATTCGTCCAGATTATTCTGGTGCTTGTTATCCTCAATTTGTTTTGGGTCGCTCGCCCGATCTGGCTTCCTGTCCTTCATATCCTAGAGGAAATCATCCTTCCGTTTTTATTCGGTATCCTGATCGCGTATTTGCTTCATCCGATCGTCTGCATGCTCGAGCGCAGAAGAGTCCCGCGCATGGTCGCGGTTCTGCTGATCTATTTGTCCTTTGTGCTCATTGTGACCATAGCGTTCGTCAATGCGATCCCGGTTTTTACAAAGCAACTGATTGAGCTGTCTGATGATCTGCCTCGTTTGACGAACTGGTACCATTCATGGCTGCAGGAATGGGAATATCACAAATATTTTTTGCCAAAAAGCATTTCTATTGGAGTAGACCGGGTGATTGTGCAGTCGCATGAAAAAATGGCCGCCGGCATCGGTCAATTGGTCAACAATGCCAAGAGCACGATCAGCAAGCTGCTGGCGTATGCGGTCATTCCGTTCATCGCCTTTTATTTGTTAAAGGACATGAAGGCCATCCAGGAAGGCAGCATGCTCATTGTGCCAAAGCGATTCCGGAAGCATACGCTATCGATCGTGCGTGATGTGAACGATTCGCTGGGGAAATATTTGCACGGGCAAATGGTTGTCGCCTTGATTGTCGGAGCTTGTGCCTATCTTGCCTACTGGCTGGTCGATATGCCGTATCCATTTGTGTTGGCCTCGTTTGTTTGTCTCACCAACATTATTCCCTACATCGGTCCGATCATCGGCGCTGCCCCCGCGATCGTGATTGCCTTCACCATTTCAACGAAAACGGTGCTGGTTGTGCTTGGGGTCAACCTGTTGATTCAGATTTTGGAAGGGAACATCATTTCCCCAAACATTGTTGGGCGTTCTTTGCATCTGCACCCGCTGCTGATCATCTTTGCGCTTTTGGCGGGAGAAGCAATAGGGGGGATCGTCGGCTTGATCATCGCGTTGCCCGTTCTCGCCATCCTGAAGGTGGTTATCGCGCGAATTGCCCTGATCATTCGCGAAGATTGACTTCCTGACAGGAAAAATCTATAATATACGTGAAAAAGGATCGATGAGGGAACGAGTAGGCAGCAGCCCTTTTTGCAGAGAGAACGCCCCTAGGCTGAGAGGGTGTTCAGAAGAAGTGCTGACCGAAGGCTATTCCTAAGACCGGGCAAAAACCGGCGGCCCGACCCCGTTATGGTCGATGAAGGCGACAGGCTGGCTGACATTCAGCGTGCTTGTAAGCAGGGTGGTACCGCGAGAAAATAGTTCTCGTCCCTGAGGGGATGAGGGCTTTTTTTATTTTTTTCCGTCGATTGGTGGCCCCTTCGGCCGATAAGTGCTGGAAGGCTCCGCACCAGAGCGAGCGGAACCGAGTTTTCTAAGGAGGTTTGTTTGAGAATGAAGAAATTAACCGGTAATCAGATTCGCCAAATGTATCTTGATTTCTTCAAGAGCAAAGGGCACCATGTCGAGCCGAGCGCACCGCTCGTCCCGCATGATGACGCTTCGCTGTTGTGGATCAACTGTGGGATGGCTCCGCTCAAAAAATATTTTGACGGACGCGTCGTTCCAGACAACCCGCGGATTACGAACTCGCAGAAGTCGATTCGTACAAACGATATTGAAAACGTTGGACGGACTGCCCGCCACCATACGTTTTTCGAAATGCTGGGCAACTTCTCCATCGGCGATTACTTCAAGAGTGAATCGATTCATTGGGCTTGGGAGTTTTTGACCAGTCCGGAATGGATCGGCTTTGACCCGGAGAAGCTGTCTGTCACGATCCACCCGGAGGATGACGAAGCTTTCGAAATCTGGCATAAGGAGATCGGGATTCCCGAAGAGCGGATCATCCGTCTGGAAGGCAACTTCTGGGATATCGGAGAAGGTCCATCTGGTCCGAATACGGAGATTTTCTATGATCGCGGCGAAAGCTTCGGCAACGATCCGAACGATCCCGAGCTGTACCCGGGTGGGGAAAACGAGCGCTATCTGGAAGTATGGAACCTCGTGTTCTCCCAGTTCAACCACAATCCCGACCATACGTACACGCCATTGCCGAAGAAAAACATCGATACCGGCATGGGCCTGGAGCGGATGGCATCAATCATTCAGGATAAGGCAAACAACTTTGAAACCGATTTGCTCTACCCGCTGATCGAAGCGACGAGCAAGCTGTCCGGTGTTGCTTACAAGGCGAACCCGGAGACAGATGTCGCATTGAAGGTTGTCGCTGACCATGTGCGTACCGTTGTTTTTGCGATCAGCGATGGCGCGCTGCCATCGAATGAAGGTCGCGGCTATGTCATCCGACGCTTGCTGCGCCGCGCTGTGCGGATGGGCAAGCTGCTGGGCATCGAGAAGCCGTTCCTGTGGCAGCTGACAGGTGTCGTCGGCGAGATGATGGGTGAGTTCTATCCGGACATTGTGACGAAGCGTAGCTTCATTGAAAAAGTCATCCGTGCCGAGGAAGAGCGTTTCCATGAGACGTTGAACGACGGCCTGGCGATTCTCGCGGAAATGGTGAAGGAAACGAAAGCTGCTGGCGGTACTCAACTGTCCGGTCCCGATACGTTCAAGCTGTATGATACGTATGGCTTCCCAGTAGATTTGACCGAGGACTTTGCGATGGAGCAAGGGCTTGCGGTTGACCGTGAAGGCTTCGAGAAAGCAATGGATGAGCAGCGTGCCCGCGCTCGTGCTGCCCGCCAGGATGTGGACAGCATGCATATTCAAGGCGGTCCGCTTGGCGATTTGACGGTTACGAGCGAATTTGTTGGGTATACTGAATTGGAAAGCACTTCCACCGTTGTGGCAATTGTTGCGGACAATCAGCTGGTGGATGAAGCGCATGAAGGCCAGACCGTTCAGGTGATCCTCGATCGCACGCCGTTCTACGCAGAAAGCGGCGGTCAAATCAACGACAAAGGTACGTTGAAATCCGATCTCGTGACTGCGCGCGTGCTTGACGTGCAAAAAGGTCCGATGGGTCAAAACGTGCAAACTGTCGTTATCGAAGCGGGCGCATTGACCAAGGGCGGAACCGTACACGCTAGCGTCAACCGTGAAGCGCGCCTCGACATCGTGAAAAACCATACGGCTACTCACTTGCTGCATCAGGCATTGAAGGACGTTTTGGGTACGCATGTCAATCAGGCAGGTTCGTTGGTCTCTCCTGAGCGTCTCCGTTTTGACTTTACCCATATCAGCTCCATTACGCCGGAAGAGCTTGAGCGGATTGAAGCGATTGTCAACGAGAAGGTGTGGGCGAATCTGGCTGTCAACATTTCGCTGAAGCCGATTGCAGAAGCAAA
>JBLNEJ010000127.1:0-3828 GCA_050262535.1 Clostridia bacterium | reverse complement strand
TTTCTTATTCTGGACGTTCCGTGATCCACTTCACCAAAATCGAGTCGAACAGAGCCGCTTCCTCAAACATCGGATTATGTCCACTCCGCTCAAATATGACTTTGGTGAGATGCGGAGGATTCTCCTTCAGTGAATCCCACAGCGAAACGGGCCCGACGAGATAATCATATCGTCCAAGCCCGATCAATACAGGTTTGGGGAAATCCACCAGTTCCTCAATCAGATTCATTCGGGCAAACACATCTCCCCAGAGATAATCCAGAATTGGCATATTCGTCTCGACGCCTTCCCACATCGCAGTTGCGTCGAATGCATAATCGTAAAAGCTGTGCGCGCCCATCCGTATGCACATGTGAGCAAACCGTCTTTCCGGTTCTTTCTCAATGTCTTCTTTCAATTTGGCCATATCGGTCTCGAACGTTCGTTTCCGCTCCGGACTTGCATCCTGCTCAAAAAATGCAAAGCTTTCCTGCTGTCTGTCCCGATTATTGGTCGGAGCGGAATTGAGTACGACGACCTTTCTCACATGTGCAGGGTATTTTTTGGCATATGCGACAGCAAGAAAAGCGTGACCGGAATGTCCCAGGATCACGAAATCTTTCAGGTCCAAATATGCCCGCATGAATTCTATGTCATCCACGATTCGTTCCAACGAACATGATTCCAGTGGAAAATCGGATGTTGGCGCATGAGCAAATCCGCGATGATCGATGAAGACGAGCTGCACATGTTTTTTAATCTCTGCGGAAAATAGCCTGGGGTAGTACAATTCACTTCCCACAACCAGAACGGGCGAGCCCTTCCCTTCCACGCGGTATGCCAAATCAAACCCTTCGATCGTAATGGTTCCCTTGTGATGCATCGTTCCAAAACTCCTTCCCAACCAACCGTACTCGTACGAATGTCTGATCCATTCATACACCCACAGTTGAGCTTACCAGCGGCACCACTGTCACTCAAGCACATGCATGCTTCTGCAGCAAACAGGATCAACAACAAAAAAAGCGACAGTTGATGAATACCCGCAGATATCATCAAGTGCCGCACAACATTACCTTTTCTTTTTTTCTTCACGGATAATTCTTCTAATCGACTGCTCGGTTAAAAAATGCTGTTGGGAAAGCTCCCGGACAGATTCACCCTCTACATACCGATAATAAATTCCGCGATTCCGAATCTGGAGAATTGTTTTAACTCCTGTATGGTCCCCCCAAGCCTTGCGATTTTCAGACTTTCTGGGTATATACAAGTACGTACCGTCAATATATTGTTGAATGAATTCGACGACATCTTTCGGCAAAATATTGTGTGCATTTTCGTACTTCATTTCCGCCGCTCCTATCTACATGTGGAATCGTGTAAATAGTGAGCAAAGCATGCACAGATGAAGCCAATTTGATCATGGAGTCGGCTCCGAACAAAGAAGATGTTCTAGTTTTCCGCGCAGCTTTGCCCGGAGCCAGATGAAGCCACAAGAACGGTTGTACTGCTTTCATGGAACATCGATGATTCCCCCTTTTTACACGTGACGTGGTACCCATTCCCTTGTTGGTAAAACCAGTTATCCCCTATTATAACAGAATCTTTTTACCTTTGAGGATACCCTTTCCTGGCAAACCAGAACGTATTTGGCGGGATTCGGGTGCCCAATCAAAGCGAATCACGGGTATCTCAATCACAAGCAAATGAAAAAGAGAGCAGCCTGCTTCCTAGGGCAACTCTCTTCTCAATCGTTCCTTATCCTTATGTAAACAGGGAATCGGGTGATGGACGCATAGCGAAAGTTCTCGCACAACTCCCCGATCATCTCCTGCTGCATTCGCATTCATCTTGTTGTGATGGGAATTATCGACTTTTTACCAGCAATTCAAAAGCTTCCTTGACAAGCTTGCTGGTATCTCCGCCTTTGGCTTGCTCGTCAAGGATACATTGCTCCAGATTGGTCGCTACCATGAAGGCAATCGCTTTGTCCGCGGCGTTGCGCACCGCGGAAATTTGGGCGACAACCTCCTTGCAGTTTTTTTCTTCCTCCATCATGCGAAGGATTCCTTTTACTTGTCCCTCAATCCGTCGCAACCGTTTTTTCATGTCGTCCGTATATTCCATGGACCCCAGCCTCCTCATGCAACTGCGCACTTTTCGTAATTAGTATAAGGCAGAACAACCGGAATGGACAATGATAGGAGCAGAAAGGACATCCGGGCTGCAACGATTAAATAAACAGATTTACTTTTGCTTCCGTAGCGTCTCCCAGATAGGCAGCTACACCTGCGTACTCCAGTCCGTCCAACAGTTCTTCTTGTTGCAAGCCAAGCAGATCCATCGTCATCGTACAGGCAACGAGCTTCACTCCCTGCTCTTGTGCCAGTTCGATCAATTGCGGCAACGTCAGTGCGTTGTGCTTTTTCATGACGTGCTTGATCATTTTCGGTCCCATGCCCATGAATTGCATTTTGGACAATGGCAGCTTGTTGGCACCGCGCGGCATCATCCAGCCGAACATTTTTTCCAGGAACCCTTTCTTTGTTGGGACTTCCAGGTCTTTTCGGAACGTATTCAGTCCCCAAAATGTCGCGAAGATTGTGACTTCGTGATCATAGGCGGCCGCCCCATTCGCGATAATAAAGGCCGCCATCGCCTTGTCGTAGTCCCCGCTAAATAAGACGATCGTTGTCTTTTCTTTTTGTGCCATCCTTTTTTCCTCTCCCTTTCAAGCGTGTATTGTCTAGTGATTGATTACATCAAAATATCCAGCCAGATCTTGATTACGGTTGCGGCAATCAGCAGCGCCAGAATCCACTGCAGTACTTTCGTATTCAGCTTTTTGCTGATCTTGGCTCCGATCGGAGATGCGATGACGCTTGCGACCACCATAATGACGGACGGTATGAGCAGCATGTGTCCGCCCATGATTTTGCCTGCTGTCGAGCCGATGGAGGAAATAAATGTAATGGCAAGTGAAGATGCAATGGCGACGCGTGTCGGAATTTTTAAGATGACGAGCATAACCGGAACCGTGATAAACGCACCTGCAGCTCCGACAATCCCGGAAAGAATCCCGATGACCCCCGCCAAGATGGCTGCCAGCGGTTTGTTAAAAGTCAGCTTGGTAAAATCAGCCGCTTCATCACCCTTTTTCGGCATGAACATCATGACTGCCGCAATCAGGGCCAAAATCGCATAAACCAGATTTATCGTCGCGTCGGGCAAAAACTTCGAGCCATAGCCGCCGACGAAGCTGCCCACCACGATGGCAAGCCCCATCGTCCATACGAGCGACTTATTGATGTATCCGCCTTTTCGAAAAGCAAACATCCCCGCCAGTGTTGCAAAAAACACCTGAACAGCACTAATCGCGGATACTTCCTGTGCCGTAAACGCGACGAAACCCAGGGCTGGCGGAATATAAAGCAGCATCGGGTACTTGATGATCGAGCCACCGATTCCCACCATGCCAGAGATCGCGGAACCGATAAAGCCGATTGCAAAAAGCGTCAGCAAATAGCCCATATCCATTGTGATCACTCATCTCTTCTTGGATTCGAATGGTATGGAGAGCGGAGGGAACGGGACATCATGCCCGTTCGCTCCCCATGTTGGTTGTTCAATTACGCTTTTTTGATCCAAAACTTCAGCACGCCGTCTTCTTCCTGATGCTCTACCATTTCGTTTCCCGTGCTGTTGACCCAAGCATTCAGGTCGTTTTTGAAGCCTTTGTCTGTTACATGAATTTCCAAAACTTCACCGGATTGCAGTTCATTCATCGCTTTTTTGGTTCTGACAATTGGCATTGGGCAAGCTAAACCTTTGGCATCGAGAAGCATATTG
>JBLNEJ010000126.1:0-4047 GCA_050262535.1 Clostridia bacterium | reverse complement strand
TGCAATGTTTTTTACGGCCGTATTTTTTGTGATCGTCTTTTTGGGCATTCAAAATACGGTATGGCCAGTCTCGCCGGAAGCTGCTGCTACCGATGTGAGCAACGCCAAGCAGATCGGTCTGGAAGTGTTCACCAAGTACGTGATCCCGTTTGAACTGTTGTCGGTATTGCTGCTTGTTTCGTTGGTAGGTGCCATTATCATGGCCAAGAAGGAGGGGGACAAATAATGAGCGTACCGATTTCCTCCTATCTGTTGGTCGCTTTGATCCTGTTTTGCGTCGGCATGTATGGCGCACTGACCAAGCGAAACACGGTCATTGTGCTGCTCTGTATCGAATTGATGCTGAACGCCGTGAACATCAACCTTGTGGCGTTCGCCAAATTCGGGCTGTACCCAGCTATCACGGGTCAAATTTTTACCCTGTTTACCATGACGGTCGCTGCTGCTGAGGTTGCTCTCGGACTGGCGGTCCTGATCGCGCTTTACCGCAATCGTGACACGGTGAATGTCGATGAGATGGACTCGATGAAACGCTAGTGGAAAGGGAAAGGTGAATTTATGGATACAATCATGCAATACGCTTGGCTCGTCCCTCTTTTCCCGCTAGTCGCGTTCATTTTGATTGTCTCATTCGGCAAGCAATTGAGAGAGGGAGCAGCCTACGTTGGCATACTTGCAGTGGGAGCGTCCTTCGTACTGGCGTTGATGACCTTCTGGGCTCGTTTTCAAGAAGGCGCCGTCGATGTGAAATTCCCGATTGAGTGGCTGCAGATGGGCGACATTGTCGTTCGGATGGGCTTTGAGGTAAATCAACTGAATGCGATGATGCTGGTGATTGTAACCTTCGTCAGCTTGCTCGTGCAGATCTATTCGCGCGGCTATATGAAGGGTGACGAGAGGTTTCCTGTCTTTTATCAGTATTTGTCGCTGTTTACATTCTCCATGCTCGGGCTGGTTATTTCGCCAAACCTGTTGCAGGTGTATATTTTCTGGGAGCTGGTAGGGGTTTGCTCGTTCCTGCTGGTTGGGTACTACTACTTCATACCGGAAGCGAAGGCAGCTGCGAAAAAAGCGTTCATCGTTACCCGGATCGGGGACGTCGGTTTGTTTATCGGGATCGCGCTTCTGTTCTGGTGGACGGGCAGCTTTGAGTACACGGAAATTTTCAATGCCGTTTCGCTAGGCAAGCTTGAGCCATGGATGATTACGCTGGCAGCCATCCTGATCTTCGTCGGAGCTGTGGGGAAATCCGGTCAGTTCCCGTTGCACACATGGTTGCCTGACGCGATGGAAGGTCCAACACCGGTTTCCGCGTTGATCCACGCTGCGACGATGGTGGCGGCGGGTGTATATCTGGTAGCTGCAGCATACCCGCTGTTTATCGCATCGGAGACGGCGCTTACGGTTGTTGCCTATGTGGGTGGCTTCACAGCCATTTTTGCAGCGTCGATCGGTTTGACGCAGCGTGATATCAAGCGAGTGCTGGCTTATTCCACGGTCAGCCAGCTCGGTTATATGATGCTGGCGCTTGGTGTAGCCGGAGCGGCCGGTTATGTTGCCGGGACGTTCCACCTGATGACGCATGCCTTTTTCAAAGCGCTCCTGTTCCTTGGGGCAGGTAGCGTCATTCACGCCGTACATACCCAGGACATTTTTGAGATGGGCGGCTTGTGGAAAAAAATGAAGGTGACAGCATGGGTGTTTTTGATCGGCTGTCTGGCGATTGCCGGAATTCCGCCGTTTGCCGGTTTCTGGTCGAAGGAAGCGATTCTCGGCGCGGTTTACTCCGCTCATCGCTACGATCTGCTGGCTTTGGCCCTGATTGCTGCATTTTTTACCGCGTTCTACATGTTCCGTCTCTTCTTCCTGACGTTCGCTGGCAAGTCCAACGTCAAGGAAGGTGTTCATGTTCATGAATCTCCTGCAACGATGACACTGCCGATGATTCTTCTGTCGGTTCTCGCGATTGTGGCAGGCTTGATCAACACCCCGTTCGCGCCTGTCCTGCAGGAGTGGATGATGAACGGAGCGACGGGTGAAGCGATTATTGCTGTCTTTGGTGCCGAAGAAGGCCATGCCGCTCTGTGGGTGCAGATCGTGGCCATTCTCGTTTCCTTGCTTGGCATTTGGCTGGCGTATTTGATGTATGCCAAACGATCGGTATCACGTGACAGTGTGCCGTTTGCCATGCCATGGGCGTACCAGATGTCATACCGCAAGTATTATATCGATGAAATCTACCACTTCGTCTTCGTTCGTCCGCTGGCCGGAATCGGGTATGTTTTGGATGCGTTTGATCGATACGTCATTGATGGGCTGGTCAATCTGACCGCCAAAATCACACAAGGAATCGGGGCGCTTCACGCACGGATACAAAGCGGACAAATGCAGACATACGGCTTGATCGTGCTGGTCGGCATTTTGCTGCTCCTGGTGGGGTTCACGGTGAAAGGAGGTGTTCCGATTGGAATTGGCAAATAGTTTATTGCTGTCGCTGATTACGTTCTCGCCGCTCTTGGCCATCGTCATCTTGGCGTTTGTTCCAAAGCAGCAGGGCAGAGTGATCAAGCAGATCGGGATCCTCGGAACGCTGTTGCCGCTGATCATGTCCATCATGCTGTTTATGAACTTCAACTATCAGCAGGACGGAATGCAGTTTGTCGAAAAACATGACTGGATTTCCATTCCCGTAGGAACTGATCAGGCTGGTCAAATCTTTTCTTTCAATATCCGTTATGAAATGGGCGTAGATGGCGTATCGATGCCGTTAATGGTATTGACTGCTGTCATCGCGACATTGGCTGCGGTTGCCTCGTGGGGATTGAGCAAGCGCTTAAAAGAGTATTTTATCCTCTTTCATTTGCTTGTGATTGGAATGTTCGGGGTGTTTGCCTCACAAAACCTGTTCCAGTTCTTCATTTTCTTTGAGTTGACGCTCGTGCCGATGTTCTTCCTGATCGGAATCTGGGGATACGGCGAACGGGAAAAAGCGGCGAACAAATTCCTGCTATACAACGGAATCGGTTCCGCCATCATGCTGATTGCGTTTCTCGTCATTTTCCTTTCCATTCCGGGAATGGATGGGAACCCGACGATGAACATGAGCGAGCTGACCGCTGCGCTTACATCACCGAATAACCAAATGCTGGCTGATATGCCGGGCAGCTACAAATTTGGCATCTTCCTTGCCCTGTTTATCGCGTTTGGCATCAAGCTGCCGATTTTCCCGTTCCACACCTGGATGCTCAAGGTCCATGTGCAGGCGCCTCCGGCCATCGTTATGATCCACTCGGGGATTTTGCTCAAGATGGGTGCGTATGGTTTGCTGCGGATGGGGATCGGATTCTTCCCAGAGCAAGCGTACCAGTTTGCGACCTGGATGGCAGTACTCGGCGTGATCAACATTTTGTACGGTGCCGTGCTTGCATTTGTACAAAAAGACCTGAAAATGGTCATGGCATACTCCAGTATCAGCCACATGGGAATCGTGCTGCTCGGATTCGCCGCGATGAATACGATCGGCTTCCAAGGCGCGATTTTCCAAGTAGTGTCCCACGGCTTCATCTCCGCGCTGATGTTCTTCCTGATCGGGGTGATCTGGGATCGCGTTGGCACATCAACGATCAGCGAGCTTGGCGGTATGGCCAAGTCGATGCCGTTTGCCAGCGGAATTCTGTTAACCGTCGCGATGGCTTCACTCGGATTGCCGGGGATGTCCGGTTTTATCAGTGAGTTCCTGTCTTTCCTCGGTTTGTTCGGTACGATGCCTGTACTGGCCGCTGTCGGTGCTTTGGGTATCCTCCTGACCGCTGTGTATCTCTTGCGCGCCGTGTTGAATACGACATTCGGCCCGACGGCAGAGCGGTTGAAAGGTGTGGCTGATGCCCAGCCGATGGAAGTGATTCCGATGGTTGTGTTGCTCGGCTTCATCCTCCTAATCGGTATTTATCCGGCCGTGCTGGCAGAACCGATGCAACAGACGTTGAAAACGATTGTCCCAATTGTCACAGGGATTGGAGGGTAAGCGATGGAAGCGAACACGATCTT
>JBLNEJ010000125.1:0-5321 GCA_050262535.1 Clostridia bacterium | reverse complement strand
TCTGCTTAATCGGCTTGTGGGGATGGCTCAAGCCAAACGCCTCGCATTGCTGGGCGAACGTCTTACCGGCAAAGAAGCGGAAAAAATTGGCCTTGTTTACAAAGCGGTTCCGGCAACCGAGTTGGAAACGGAAGCCGGGAAGTTGATCGCCACGCTCAAACGAATTCCGCCTCATGCCTATGCAAAGACAAAAGAGGGATTGCATCACAATGCAGGACAGTCGCTGGATACAGCATTGGCGTGGGAAGCATGCGAACAGCCCAAGCTGATTTTGCATCCGGCCTTTCAATCCTTGGTACAAGCGAAGCTGTCGAAATCATCTTCGTAAGCGCGTTTGCACATACATTTCTTCATAACGAGGGGGCTTGATCGAATGAACATTACGCAAACCTTGGTAACACAGGTCAAAAACAGGCCGAACAAAGTGTCGATTATCGATGGGACCAAATCGTTTACGTACCAGCAGTTTGGTCAGCGCGTTGCCAGGCTGGCGGGTGCTTTGGAGCAGGCGGGTGTGCAAAAGGGCGATCGCGTAGCACTGCTCATGCTCAACGAAGGACGATATCTTGAGCTGCTCTACGGCATTACGCTGCTCGGGGCGATCGTGGTTCCGTTGAACGTGCGTCTGTCTCCTGCGGAATCCATCTTTATATTACGGGACAGTGGGGCGAAGGCGCTGTTTATACATAAGGAATTCGCGCCGCTTTTGCCGAAGTTTCGGCAGGAGGTTCCGACGGTTGAGCAATATGTGATGTGTGAAGACGAAGTGACGCAGGAGGGAGTGATCCCTTACGAGGAGCTGCTTGCAGGTGCGCAACCGGTCGCGTTGCAGGGCCGGGCAGGGGAAAACGATGTCGCCGGGATCTTTTACACCGGCGGAACGACCGGCATGCCCAAAGGAGTTATGCTGTCGCATCGGAATCTGCTCAGCAATGCCTACAATGTGGGGTTGGCGCTCAACTACGCGGAAGACGAGGTCTATCTGCATGCCTCTCCGATGTTCCATCTCGCCGACGGGGCTTCCACGTTCGCCATCACGATTGTCGGGGGCACCCATGCTCACGTGCGAATGTTCGAACCTAATCAGGTGCTCAAGACGATCCAGGAAGCGCATGTCACAAGCTGCCTCCTCGTACCGACGATGATTACGATTTTGATCAATATGCCAAACTTGAAGGATTACGACATATCCAGCTGGCGCAAGGTGTTGTACGGCGCGTCCCCATGCCCGCCGGAGGTGTTGAAAAAGGCGAAGCAACTACTGCCGATTCAATTTTTCCAGGGGTATGGCCAAAGTGAGGCGGCGCCTGTCCTTACCTTCTTGATGGCCAAGGATCATGTGACGGAAGGGGATGAGCATCTGGTCGCCCGCCTCGCTTCCTGCGGACAGCCATTGGCTGGAGTTGAGGTGCGTTGCTTTAATGCAAATGACGAGGATGTCGGGCCAGGTGAAGTAGGGGAGATTGTCGCACGGGGACCGAATGTCATGCTGGGGTACTGGAATCGCCCTGAGGAGACGGCGGCGGCACTCGCTGGCGGCTGGCTGCGGACAGGTGATTTGGCGACAGTCGATGACGAAAACTTCTTTTTCCTCGTAGACCGCAAAAAGGACATGATCGTCACGGGTGGCGAGAACGTCTACTCGGTTGAAGTGGAAAATGTCGTCTACACCCATCCGGCCATTCTCGAAGCGGCTGTTGTCGGAGTTCCGGATGAGCGATGGGGAGAAGCTGTCAAGGTGATCGTTGTCTTGAAGAAAGACGCGACTTTGGAGGAGGAAGAGCTGATCGAGCATTGCCGACGTTTTCTGGCAAATTACAAGGTGCCGAAATCGGTTGATATCGTGAGTGAGCTGCCAAAGAGCGGGGCAGGAAAAATTTTGAAGCGCAACCTGCGGGATCGTTACTGGGAAGGAAAATCACGCAGAGTGAACTAGAAACGCCAAACGGCCTCATCACCACCATACGTGTGGATGAGGCCGTTTCGTGTTGTTGCAGCTACTGCATTTTCCTTCCAATCGGTATCAACAATCCGAGCAGGCAGGCAAGTGCACAGCCAATAAAAATCGATTGAGTCCCGAACGCAGCAATGCCTGCGAACGTCGTCAGGAACAGAACGTCAAACAGCGAATCGAAAATGGAGAGCAAGGAGAGCGTAGTCGCGCGGCTTTCCGATGGAATCATCTCATTGGAGAGCTGTGAATACAACGGATAGCGTATCGTGCGAGCTATTTTGAGCAAAAGAATGACAAACGGCGCAAGCATGGGGCCGGGCGGTACAAAGCCTGCAATCACAAGTGCGACAACTGTGGCTGCACCTGTCAAATGAAAGAGTGCTTTGACCGAGAAATGCTTCTGCAGCCAACCGATATGGTTGGCAACAAGCAATCCGACTGTGGCAGCAGCGGCGTACACAATCCCCAGCACGCTGACGGGAATGCTCGATTCTATCAGGTAAGGCTGCTCCATTTTTCCAGCAACAACCGTTGAAGCAACGAAGATGATCGTAAAATTGAGAAACAGCATGACGAGTGCTGGTGTCTTAACGATCGTGGAAAAGCCGTTTTTGACATGCACAAACGGATTCTCCCGAAACGATTCAAACGACTTCGGGGTGATAAGGCCAAGCAGCATCACCATTTCAACTGCCTGAAACAGCAAGTTGCATCCAATCAACATCGCAAACTGCCAATCGGCCAAATCCTTGGCAAAATACGCGCCGAACAGGAATCCGACGATCATCGGGTAGAAGGCCGCAGACTGGATCCGCCCCATCACTTCGCTCATTTTGTGCTCTTGTCGATCCGCTTTCAACGATTCATACAGGAGTGATTCTTCCGCACCTGAATAAAACGTAACAGACACGCCCCACAAAATGTTGTAGGCAAAAAACCAGTATGAATCGAAGGCAAACAGCAGGCAAACCTTGCTGATCAAACCGATGATGCAGCCGGTAATCAAGGAAGCTTTGGGACCAAAACGGTCGGCGAACGCTCCGGTAGGAACCTCGAATACGAGAACCGCAAGACACCAGGCGAGCGTGACCCAGTATACGTCGGCAGCCTCAAGCCCGCGTTGCATATAAAACAGCACCATCACGGGTTCCAGAAAGTTAACGCCGCCAAACAGCGAGGCCCAAAAGAGCCGCTTGACATTACGCTTTGCGAGATTCGTTTGATTGAATGGCAATGGTACGTGTGGCATGAGATTCCTCCTGTTTTAAAGCGAAACCACAGCCCTAAAACAAAAGGTACGATTCATTTCTGGTGAGATCGTACAATTTTTGCGGCTATCTGGTTTCGACCGATTTTCGTGAAACGTGGTGAAAGAAAACAGAAGTAGTGGTTGACATAAAGGCATTCCTCCCCAAAAAAAGTAGTTTCAGTATAGCGAATTGTCGGAACATAAGCAATTATTTTCCAGCGGAAGACAGTTGGCAGGAATTATATTTGTGAAATGACGTTTCGTATGCTACGATAAGGATGTTCCGTTTTACATAGTGCGAATTTCATGCGGGGTTGAATCCTGCGATGTGCGTTGTGGCTTATTATGTTTTTAACCTTAAGTGTTTCTAGGGAGACGGAACTTTACGTCTATGCCATGCCCACCTCCAACTTGGACGCATGGGAAGGCAGAACCGTGGACGTGTCACCCACCTGTAAGTTACAGGTTAAAGGAACATGAAGTCAGACGGCAGAGCGGGGCAACCTACGCATTATCTGCATGAATATAACGAACGTGAAACCTTCTGCAGGATTTTGGCAGGAGGTTTTTTTATTATGCAAAGAGACCCCCTCAGAGTGCGTGAGGGGGTGCTTGGTGTTGCTGCTATTGAGAAGTACCCAGCCCGGTGCTTCCTTGCTGGTTGCTTTGGCTGCGCTGGGTCATTTGTCCTTTTTGCGAATGCTTGTTATTGTTCTTTTGCTGCTGTGAACCGGTGCCATTGCTGACAATCGTCAAATTGTGCTCCAGGTCCTGCATGCCTTTGGCGTCCTGGATCACCTGATACATTTGCAGAAAGGTTGCTTTCTGGCCTTCCGGTATCCCTTTGATGCGGACAGTCATCTCCTGCAAGCTTTGATTTTGCCCTTGTTGACCCTGCTGCCCTTGCCCCTGCTTTTGTCCTTGATCCTGGCTTGGATCGACGGAAAGGAAGCTGAAAAGATTATCATCTTCACCGCTTCCATTCTGGCCCTGTTGTTGGTTCTGTCCTTGATCTTGCCCTTGCCCTTGTCCTTGTCCTTGTTGTCCTTCATCAAACAAAATATTGAACTCGTTCAAGTCGGTTTGCACAATTCCTACAACGTCCATAAGCGAAACACCTCTTTATCCCGTTTTCCCGGACTTTCCTGTGCTTAGTATGAACGTTGGCGAAATCACTATGCGTGCGGATGGTTTGTCGGTTTTTTCAACTGCTGGATCGCTTTTTCATCTGGGGTTACATAAAGAGTACGCTGCTGCTCGTAAATGACATAGCCAGGTTTGGCGCCGCTCGGTTTTTTGACATGCCGGATCAAGGTGTAGTCAACGGGAACCTGGCTGCCTTGGCGTGCCTTGCTGAAGTAGGCTGCCAGCATCGCGGCTTCGTGCAACGTTTGCTCGGAGTAGTCCCGCGACCGAATGACGACGTGGGAGCCGGGAATGTCCTTCGTATGAAGCCACGTGTCGGTAGAAGCAGCCAGCTTGTTGGTCAAATATTCGTTTTGCTTGTTGTTTTTGCCTACGAGAATAGCGGTTCCGTCACTTGAGACGTATTCCTCCAGCTCGGGGCGAACATCCTTTTTCTTCCTGGCGTTGCGCTGCGCTTTTTTGCGAACATATCCTTGCTCGGCAAGCTCTTCGCGGATTTCATCGGTCTCATTCAGATGGGCGTGCTCCAGTTGAACAAGCAACCCATCGAGATACTGCACCTCTTGCTCCGCCAGGCTGATTTGCTCTTCGACGTATTGCAGACTGTTTTTCGCCTTGTTGTATCGTTTGTAATACGCTTGCAAATTTTCGGATGGCGTCAGGAGCGGATCGAGCGGAATTTCCACTGTGCCGCCTTCTTCATCATACCAGTTGGTCGCAGTCAGCACAGTGTCACCGCGCTTGAGCTGGTAAAGATTGGCGGTAATCAACTCGCCATACAGCCGGTAGCGCTGGGCGTCCTGGGCGTCGATCAGTGTTTGCTTCAGCTTTTCGATCTTTTTCTCATTTTTTTGCTTTTCCCCGGAAACGATGCGCAGCAGGTCATGCACCTTCTGCTTGACAACGTCGCGCTGTGCCTTGTCCTGAAAGAAGTGCTGCAGGCACTGGCTGACACTTTCGAATGTTTCCGAT
>JBLNEJ010000124.1:0-6588 GCA_050262535.1 Clostridia bacterium | reverse complement strand
GATCGATCTCGGCGAGATTTTGCCCATCGATCTGAATGCTTCCCTTGTTGATCGGATAAAAGCCGAGCAACAGGTTCATGATCGAGCTCTTCCCGGAGCCGGTATGCCCAACAAGAGCGATCGTTTGCCCCGGCTCCGCCCGAAACGAAACGTTTTTCAAAACGTAATGGTCGTCGTTATATGCAAAGGAAACGTCATCGAACACCACTTCCCCACGCGGACGCTGCATGCCTGCCTTGCCCTGCTCGGTTGCGGCCAGTGTATCGAGCACATCAAACACCCGCTTGGCGGAAATCGCCGCCTGCTGAAGCTGTGCAAGCCGATCCATCATCATGTTGATCGGCTCAAAGAAACGACCCATGTAATCGATGAACGCATACAGCACGCCAAACGAAATGACATCATGAAACGAGCGTGACCCAAAGTACCAGACGATGATGACGAGCGAGATTTTCCAGAGAAAATCGACTGCCGGACGCAGCATGAAGCCTTCCAGCCGTACCTCTTTCAGCTTCGTACGATAATAGTCCTCATTGACGTTCCCGAATTCGCCGGTAACATCCCGTTCACGGCGAAACGCCTGAACGACGCTCATATTCTGGATCATTTCATTGATCATGGCATTCATGTCAGCCAGTCTGCCACGGATAACCGTATAGTAGCGGGAGCTGATCCGCCGATAGACGACGATCAACGCAAACACGAACGGCAGCAGCAGCGTGCAGAAAAGCGCCAGCATCGGCTGCATGATATAGAGCGCCACCAAAATGCCGAGCAAAAACACCCCGTTTTGCACGAATGTTGCCAGAACGCTCACGTACAGCTCGCGAACCGCCTCGGTGTCGTTGGTCACACGGGAGACGAGCGATCCGGTCGGGGTTTTGTCAAAAAAGGATACCGGCAGCCTTTGCAGGTGGCTGAAAATATCGATCCGCAAGCGCTGGATGATGCGCTGGGCCGTCGTTTGAAGCGACAAAAGCTGAATGTAGTTCAAGCCTGCCGACAAAATGATCAGTACCCCATAGCCGACCAGCAGGCGGATCAAGGGACCGATATCATTCGTATACAGCGAGGTCACTTCATCGGCTGTCAGCCGTACTGCGGCAATCTCTTTTGTCCCGGCCTGCGGATCGGAGACGATGATCCGAAAACGCTCCCTGCCGCTGTCCTGCCCGATCGGAACGATTTGGGGAACAGCGGAGCTTCCCATCGGCTGCTCCAGCAAAAAGTACGATGTTTTTTCCGAGATGATCTGTACCTGCTTTGCTCCCAGGCTGACGGCTTGCTTCGGGTCGATCCAATCCTCGCGCACGACATAGCGATTGTCCAGACTGATCACAGAGACACCTTCTAGCTGCGGACGCTGTTCAAACTGAAACCATGCCTTCTGGATGCTTAGGATATGATTATCAATGGCGATTTTGGCAATAAACGGACCTGCCAGGTCGGCACTCGTTCCCAGCAAGAGCAGGAGAAGTGCCAACAAAATCCGTTTACGAAACGGCATCGCATATCCAACGAGCCTTCGCCATACGCTTTGTTGACTCATGCGCTCTCCTCCCCCTCCACCTGTTCTTCCATTTGCTGGCGGCGATACTGTTCGGCATACCAGCCGTCAAGTCCCATCAGCTCTTCATGTGTACCGCGCTCGATAATCTGTCCTTCGTCCAGAACGATAATTTCTTGCGCGTGCTGGACAGCTGACAGGCGATGAGCGGTAATAATCGTCGTTTTTCCTGCACGTTCCTCGCGCAGATGGCTGACGATTTTCTCTTCCGTCCGTGCGTCCACAGCCGAAAGTGAATCGTCGAGAATGAGAATTTCCGCATTGGACAGGAGTGCACGGGCAATGGAGATCCGCTGCTTTTGTCCTCCGGAGAGCATGACACCCTTTTCACCGACCATTGTTTGCAAGCCTTCCGGAAAACGCTCAACGTCCTTGAGCATTTCCGCCTGTGCCAGCGCATGCCTGATCTGCTCCTCCGTTGCACCCTTCCTCCCAAAGGCGACATTCTCCTGAATCGTCCGTGAGAACAGCAAATGCTCCTGGGGAACGTAAGCGATTTTGCCGCGCAACGCCTCGAAAGACAGCCGTTCAATGGGCACACCCGAGAAGAAGATCGCCTCTTCAGGCAATGGATATTGATGCAGCAGAATCCGGCACAGCGTGGACTTACCGCTGCCCGTGCGCCCGACAATCCCCAGCGTCTCGCCGCGTTTTACGGTAATGTCGATCTGGGACAATGTAGGCTTTTCTGTCTGCGGGTAACGGAAGGTCAGATCTTGGATGACGATGTCCCCCGCAGCCACCTCGGATATCGGTGACTCCTGCTCCACAACATCCGGTGTCTCGGCAAACAGCTCCTCCAACCGCTTGAGCGAAGCGCTCCCCCGCTGCAAAATGTTCATCAGCCAGCCAAATGCAAACATCGGCCAAATCAGCAATCCCAGATAAAGATTGAATGCCACCAGATCGCCAAGCGAAATCTGGCTGTAAATAACAAGCAGCGAGCCAAAGCCCAGACTGATCAAAAAGCTGAATCCGATAATGATCCCAATCGTCGGCTCAAACAGCGCATCGATTCGCGCTACATTGATATTTTTCTTCAATGTATCCTCGCTAACTTGACGAAACGATTCCACATCAGGCTCTTCCTGCACGAACGAACGGAGCACGCGAACGCCGGAAACCGACTCTTGCACATGGTCATTCATTTTCCCGAACGCTTCCTGGGCAAGGTAAAAGCGGTCGTGCAGCAGCTTGCCGTAATAAGCGGTCGACCAGGCCAAAAACGGCATCGGCAACAGTGAAGCAAGCGTTAGCTTCCAGTCGATCGTGACCATCATGATGACGAGCGTCAAAAGTGTCATGACAATCGAATCTACGAGTGTCAGAATGCCCATCCCGGCTGTCATTTCGATGGCCGGAATATCATTGGTCGCAATCGCCATCAAATCCCCGGTGCGCCGACGATGGAAAAACGATGGCGTCATTTTTGTCAGATGGCCAAACAACCGGTCACGTAGCGTCCGCTCCAGTAAAAGGGAGCCCCCATACAAAAGCTGGCGCCACCCTTGGCGCAGCACGTACAAAATGACCCCGATCCCAAGCAGCAGCAGCACGCTTTGTGTCAAGGCTGCCGCAGTCAGCGTCTGGTTGCGGATCGCATCGACAACTTCGCCTACGACCTTCGGCGGCCACAGCATAAACACATCAACCAAAACAATCAGCAAAATGCCAAACACATATCGTTTGGCATTGCGGCGAAAAAACCAGCCGAGTCGAAACAATGTTTGCAAGCATATCCTTCCTCTCCGAGCCGCTTTCCGTACACCTGTTACCCTGTTTCTAAAGAAAAGAAGAGGGTTGCGTTTCCGCAGCCCTTGTTAAATCGTAGATTATCAAAAAATGACTGTCAATCCAAAATTTTTGCATTACTCTGTTCCCATTCAGAAGCCAGCATGCTGTAGACGACATGATCGACAAATCGTCCGTACAAGCATTCGTTTTGACGCAAAATGCCATCCTGCTTGAACCCAAGCCGCTCCGGAATCGCCCGGCTCTTTCGGTTCTCCCGTGCAGCCAGGATCGACACCTTGTTCAAGTCCCACTCGCCAAAGACCAATTCGTTCAGGTATGCCCGGACGGATGCGGTCATCAATCCCTTCCCCTGATACTCGGCACCGAGCCAATAGCCGATCTCGGTCTTGCGATGAAGCCAGTCAATCTTGTGCACTCCCAACGTTCCCGTCAATCTTCCTTTATACCATATACCAAAATGCAGCCCCTGATTCCGCTCTTTTTGTTCCAGTGTGCTTGTAATGAAGCCGATTGTGTTCTCGATTGTACGAGATGCATCAACCCAAGGCAGCCATTCGCGCAAATAGCTTCGGCTATTGTCAATGAGGCGGGACAGATCAACTGCATCTTCTACGGTTAACAGCTTTAACATGGCATCTTTGCCTAACGGAATCTCCCTCATGGCCTACCTCTCCTTTTTGGGCTGCTTTCATTTGTGTTATGAAAATATTGCCAAATATCGTAACATGGGGTAACTTTGCTGTCAAAGATAAAGATTGGTCAGTAAGAGGCTGTTGTGGTGGGAGGAAAACGCAGAAAACGCTCCGGGACCGTTGGGCCACCTGCTAGGGGGTAGCACTGGCCGCCTGCACTCCGAAAGCGGAACCCGCGTCCAAAACATGCGGATTCGAGGAAGCGGCACACGTTGGACGCTAAAAGAGTGTTCCGCTTTCTCCGTTCCGGCTCGGTCGGTGGCCCAAAAGCCCTCGCTTTTTTCTGCGTTTTCCTCGGACCGGCTTTCTCCTTTTCCAAGATCGAGATTAGATTTTTGGGAGTGTCTCATGGATGTAATACATTTACGCCATTCCAAATCGGGGCAGAAGAGGGTCTGCCGTCTACAATTAAAAACCGCCTGTTCCCCACCGGGAGAACAGACGGTTATACTCAAATCCTACGCTTGTGTTATTTCCGAAGATTCTTGATCTCATCCGGTTTGTAAATCCCGGTCTCCGTGACGATCGCGGTGATATAGCGGGCCGGGGTTACGTCGAACGCGGGGTTGTACACCTTGATTCCTGTCGGGGCAACCTGCTTGCCCAAGCCGTGCGTAATCTCTTCTGCCGGACGCTCTTCAATCGGGATTTCCGCTCCTGTCGGCGTGTTCAGATCGACAGAGGAGAGCGGTGCCGCTACATAGAACGGAATGCCGTGGGCGTGGGCAAGAACTGCCACGCTGTACGTTCCGATTTTGTTGGCGACATCCCCGTTTTCCGCCACTCGGTCGGTCCCGACGATAACAGCCTGCACCTTGCCCTGCGACATCACCATACCGGCCATGTTGTCGCAAATCAGCGTCACATCGATCCCGGCTTTTTGCAGCTCAAGTGCAGTCAAGCGGGCACCTTGTAAAACCGGACGCGTTTCGTCGGCGTACACCTTCAAATCCCAGCCGCGCTGTTTGGCCAAATAGAACGGTGCGGTCGCTGTTCCGTAAGCCGCTGTCGCCAATGCTCCCGGATTGCAGTGGGTCAGAACGCCCATGCCATCCTCAAGCAGCGTCAGCAGGTTTTCCCCGATCTGCTTGCACACCTGTTCGTCCTGCTGCTGGATCGCAATCGCTTCCTCCAGCACCGCCGCTTTCACTTCGGCCGGCTGCTTCCCTGCCTCACACGCAACGCGCTCCTTGATCCGATCCAATGCCCAAAACAGATTGATCGCAGTCGGTCTCGACGTCGCCAAATAGTCTGCGTGCCCGATCAGCTCGGCTTGCAGCTGCTCATAGCTCGTCGCTTCACTGCCGCGAATGCCAAGATACAAACCGTACGCTGCGGCCATCCCGATTGCCGGGGCACCGCGCACCTGCAGATGACGAATGGCCTCCCACACTTCCTTGATTTGCGTCAGCTCCAGATAGATCGTCTCTACCGGCAGCCGCGTCTGGTCCAAAAGATATAAACGATCGTCGGCCCACTTTAGCGGCACCAACTGTTCGGATAAGGTCATACCGTTGCCTCCTGATTAAATGTTGTCGTCACCTTGTTGACGATCGCCGTAATATCCGTCGCTTCCTGCACCTCGTTGCGCTCAAGAATCAATGCCTGCCCGATGGCAAGCGCCAGGCGCTCCGCTCTTGCGCGAATCTCATCCGATTCGATGCTGTTCAGATCCGCCACCCCTGCCAGACCGATGACGCGGCGCAGCATTTTGCATCCGGCATAGCCGACAGCATCATGCAACACGTTGTTCACGTAATCCTGCCAGAAGCCTTCCACATGTGCGCTCCGTTCCTTGGCCTGCTTATGCCACAGGTGAACAAACTGGGACACGAATTCATTCCAGACGTTTTCAACCGTTTCCAGCAAGTACGCACGATAGCTTTCCCGTGCGGCTTCATCCTGCGCCAACCCTTCCTGCGCCGCATAATTGAGCAGCAGGTTGGCAAATACTGCGCCAATATCGAAGCCGATCGGACCGTAATAGGCGAATTCCGGATCGATTACTTTTGTGCTCGTTTCCGTGACAAAAATGCTGCCCGTGTGCAAATCGCCGTGCAGCAACGCCTCGGCGCGAGTCAGGAAGCCGAACTTCAGCTTCGCAATCTCTTTTTTCAGCGGGACATTGCTCCAGATTTGTTCCACCTGCGGACGAATCAGCGGGTTGAAATTGTTCGTTGGCGCATCCTCGTACGGATCTGTGAACACGAGATCCTCGGTAATTTTGCACAGCTCAGGGTTGATAAAGGAGCCGACCAACGCCTTCTTCTCGAATGGATGCAAGCTGATGTCCGATGTATAGAACAGCGTTTGCGCCATGAATCGGCCGATGTGCTTGGCAAATTGCGGATAGCGATTTCCGGCGATCAAGCCTTTGCGCATGATGATATGGTCGCTCAAATCTTCCATAACCGTCAACGCAAGCTCCGCATCATAATGATACACTTCCGGGACAAGATCGGGTACATGTTTGTACTGGATACGCAGTGCTTCCGTTTCGATTCGTGCCCGATCCAGCGTCAGCGGCCACGATTCCCCGACAACGCGCGCATACGGCAGCGCCTTCTTGACGAT
>JBLNEJ010000123.1:0-11571 GCA_050262535.1 Clostridia bacterium | reverse complement strand
CAAAATAATGTACCAGAAGGTCTGCATTCGGGTTGCTCCCAGGTCGGCAGAGGCCTCCTCAATCGAACGATCCATCCGTTTCAGTCTGGCGTACACCTGCGGCATGATCACCGCGATCAGGAAGGTGGAATGTCCGACCACGACCGCGAGCATCGATTGCTCAATCCCGATCTCCTGAAAAAAGCTCAGCATCGCCACACCGGTTAAAATCCCAGGCAGGATTAACGGGAGCAGCACGATTCGCTCAAATACTTTTTTCCCCACAAAGTGAAACCGATCCATCGCAAAGGCGCCAGGCACGCCGAGCAGAATCGCGATGACCGTACTGATCAGCGCCACCGTGACCGAGTGCTGCAACGATTCAATCAACGCTTCGTTTTCCAGCATGACCTGGTACCATTTCAGCGAAAAGCCGGTCATCGGAAAGCTGTTGATGCTGTCCGCATTAAACGAGTAGAGCACGACGACAAGCAGAGGGAAATAAATAAAGGCAAGCACTGTGAACGAAAAAAGTCCCAGCAGCTTTGTGATCAAATTCAATTGTCGAGGCATCAGTCAATCACCTGCTTCCTTTCCCTTGTGACGAATCAAGTGAGGAGTATCGCTTCTCTGCTCTTCCTGTCACTTCCAGAATAAACAGAACCAGCATCAGAATGATGATCCCAATCGCTGAGCCGTACGGCCAGTTGTTGGACGTACCGAACTGCTGCTGCACAATATTGGCGATCATCGTGCTGCTGTCTGGGCCACCCAGCAGCTGCGGCGCCAGAAAGTCCCCCATGGAAAGCACTAACGCAAAGGTTCCTCCAGCGATGACGCCTGGAAGCGCCAGCGGGAAGACGATTTTTTGAAAGGTCTGAAAGCGATTGGCTCCCAAATCCTTGGATGCCTCCATCAGATTGCGCGGAATCTGCTCCAGCGCTGTATAAATCGGCATCAGCACAAACGGTGTATAGATGTGCACCATTCCGATGATAACCGAGACTTTGCTGTATAGAAAAATATCCAACGGGGCGTCAGTGACCCCGAGCCAGATCAGCGCTGAGTTGAGAATCCCGTTCGTTCCGAGGATGATTTTCCACGAGTATGCACGAACGATATAGCTCACCCACAGCGGGATGATGACCAGTGTATAGATCAACTGCTTGAAACGGGTGACCTTGAAATTGATATAGTAGGCAAGTGGAAAACTGAGCAGAACCGTCACAATCGTCACCATGATTGCGAGCCCCAGCGTGTCGAGCAGCACCGAATAAGGAGCTTGTCCCCCTGTCGTTGCGGTAAAAAATTTGGTGTAGTTGCTAAAATTGAACTCCTTGACAACATCAAACGGACCTGGCTTCCAAAAGCTGTAGGTAAAGAGGTTGAAATACGGCATAAACAAAAACAGGAGCAGCCAGACCGCCGGCGGTACCAGCAGCGGAAGTAGCATCGTTTTTTTGTTTCCCATCGCCTTTGCCATCCAGGATTGGCTGGAGGGCGCTAGGGCTGGGGTTCCCGCCTTGCTTTTTTCCAGTTCATGCATTTTGCTAACACGCTCCTCATGCTTCGAAAACGAGGGAGCCCCGGTAAAGGAGCTCCTTCATTTTCCTCCTTGATAGGTTGGGTGTGGATCTTAGTTGGTTTTCACTTCCGTCCAGATCTCGTTGTAACGCGAACGCTCTTTCACGTATTGCCAGAAGTTGATTTTGGTAAACAGCTTATCCATATCATTGATGTATGTGATTTCCTGCAGTTCCTTGGACATGAATTGGGCAGCTTTCGCATTGACTACGCTGTAGTTGGTCACTTCCGCTACCAATGCCATCGGCTCCGGTGCAGAGATATAATCCAGATAGGCTTCAGCCAGCTCACGGTGCTTGGAACCTTTGACGATCATCAGACGGTCAATCCAGCCTGTTGCCCCTTCTTGCGGAATCGTCCATTTCAGGTTGCGACCCTTTTTGTTGACTTCCGCTACGGTAAGAGGCCAGCCCACTGCCAGCACCACTTCCTTGTTGGCAAACAGATCGTTCAGCTCGCCTGCGGTTGTCCAGTATTTCCGCACATTCGGCTTCAGCTCGATTAGCTTTTGCTTAGCTGTCTGCAGCTGTTCCTCCGACATGTTATAGATCGTCGATTTGTCTGTCTTGTCCAGCCCTTGCAGTTGCCCCACCAGGTAAATGTTGGAGATGTCATCATAAACCGATACTTTCCCCTTGTACTGCTGGTCCCAGAAGACTCCCCACGATGCAGGCTCCTCCTTCACTACATCGGCATCATAGATGAGGTAATCTGGCCCCCAGGCGAATGGCATTCCGTACACCTTGCCATCTTTCTGCACGTCCTTCATATTGCGCAGCGTTTCATTCAGGTCATTGTAATTGGTCAGCTTTGACGTATCGATTGGTTCCACCATGTCGGATTGTACCAACAATTCAGCTACGTCCGTAGATGGGGAAATGATGTCGTACGTACTGCCGCCGCCCGCCTTCAGCTTGGCCAGAAGCTCATCGCTGGAACCGAAGTAGGTCGGATTGATTTTGACACCGTATTTTTCTTCAAACGTCTTGGTGAACTTAGGATCGGCGTAGCCTTCCCAGGTTAAGAGATTGAGTGTTTGGCCCTTGAACGAATCCGCAGCAGAGCCGGATGCACCTGCTTGGTTAGCAGAACCTTGTTCGCTGCCTCCCCCTCCTCCACATGCGGTCAGCAGGACTGCCGTTGTGACCAGACCGGAAATCGCGCCAAGCCATTTTGGTTTCTTTTTCATCTGTTACGCCCCCTATTTCGAAATGTTGCAATAATTCCAAGCAATTCTTATTGCTTTCTGAAATCACGCATTATTTTGTCAAAAGCAAATCGCATGCCAACGATCTTTAGTGGTTTTTCTAGGGTTTTGCCCGATTTCTTCCACCGTTCGATTGCACGATTGCATCATTGGTATCAATTCCCCCCAAGTTTCATGCATTCGTGCATCATTCCAAGATTTGCTTGAATTTACGCGAAATCGTCGATTGATCCACGCCCAGCATAGCGGCGATTTCATAGGTGGAACCGCTGACCTTGCGCGCCATCAACAGCAGCTCTTTTTCCACAATCGCCGTCGCTTCCTTCAGCGGAAGGATTTGATGGATTTCAATCGGCATTTTCCTGTCCGACGTCTGACCGTTTGCTTGCTCTTTGTCGTCTTTGCCCGCGTGGTCGCGGATGGCAGCGGGCAAATCGGAAAACGCAATCTCCGCATCCTCCGAGATCAACACTAGCCGCTCCATGAGGTTTTCCAACTGGCGTACATTGCCAGGCCATGGGTAGGCCAAGAGAGCACTGGCTGCTTCGGCGGAAATCGTTTTTTCCTCGCCGTATTTGGTCACAAACTTGTTCAAAAAGAACTGGATGAGCGGGTACATATCCTCAGGCCGCTCTCGCAAGGGCGGGATCATGATCGGGAGGACGAACAGGCGATAAAACAGGTCCTCCCGAAACCGACCGTTCGCAACCTCTTCTTCCAGGTTGCGATTGGTTGCCGCAATAATACGCACATCGACCTGAACCGGACGCGGATCTCCGACCTTTTTGAACGTGCCCTCCTGCAGCACGCGAAGCAGCTTTACTTGCGACGTCAGCGGCATCTCCCCGATTTCATCGAGAAATAGCGTGCCGCCATCCGCTTCTTCAAACACCCCTTTTTTTCCAGTCCTCTCCGCACCGGTAAAGGCTCCCGCAGCATAGCCAAACAGCTCCGACTCAATCAAGGTTTCCGCAATCGCGCCACAGTTCAGCTTCACGAACGGCTGCTCCTTCCGCCCGCTGGTTTGGTGGATCAGCTGGGCTACGCCCTCCTTCCCCACACCTGTTTCTCCGTGGATCAGGACCGTTGCATCCGTTTGCGCAACCTTGTCGATAATCTTTCGTATTTTTTTCATTTCGGGACTCGGCAAATCGTATTGCCAGTTCGACAGCTCTGTACGGAGCCCGCCCTCCCCCCGGGGAGCAGTACGGTCCTCGATAATCAGCACCTGCGAGTCCGACAGTTCAAATGTATACAGATACATAAACCGACCGAGAAGTCTGACTTTCTGCGCATGATGTGACGAATGTGGTTGATATCCAGGCAGCAAATCAACGGCTTTGCTTCCGATCGTCTTCAGGAATGAAATGCCGGTTAGGTAGGGCCAGTTCGTTGAGCACCAAAACACTTCGCCGCTTGTATTGATTCGTGCGATTGCCAGCATGGTATCAATCTCCTCGTTATTCGTTCAACCATTAGCCGAAGCATTTTTCATGCCAGTACCCATCTATTCATCTCCGCTTCGTTTGTTTTTGACCCCTTTAAAATAAACAAAACTGACCATTTATACGTGGTCAGTTTTGTTTTATATTCACCTTACTCCAACTACTGTAAAAAGGGTGAATGACAAAATGGAAAAACAAGTAAACCTGAAACACAAAATCGGGCAAGGAATATCCACAAAGGAGTTTATGGATGGCATGCAGAGCCGGGTGATGGAGCTTAGTAATATCCCGGATACCAAGGAGAAGCTGATCACAAATTATGTAAGTTTCACATGGACACATGAACATGACAAGCAATTCTTCCTTGCCTTAAGCGAACGCGATGACATCCACTGTTTGATTCTGTGCACAGATTGGTGTCCTGACGTTATTTGGAATGTTCCCGTATTGTTTCGAGTGATGGAACAGAGTCGTATTCCGACTGAGGTCTTGCTAATGGAGGAGCATTTGGATACCATGGATCTCTTTCTGACAGACGGCGGTCGCGCGCAGCCGATTGCGGTTTTCCTGAAAACATCCGGGGATGTTCTATGCAGATGGGGCGCGCGTCCTGCCTATATCCAAGCCGTGATGGATCAATTCAAGAGAAATCATCCGGACAAACAACATCCCGACTACGAGAAAAACATCAAACAAGTCTATCGGGAGATCGGGGAACTCTATCATGCCGGAAACGAATATCAGAACGTCATGATTCAAGAATTACGGCAGCTGTTTACTGCTTTTCACTTGTAAAGTTACTCTCACAGGAAGTAGGGGTGGATATGTCTCGTTCGCTTTTTGTTGTTTTATTCGTGCTCAGCCTCATTTGGGCTGGTTCCTATTATTTCATCAAAGTGCTCCTTCAGGATTTTGGCCCATGGACCATAGTATTTCTGCGATCCGCTCTTGGGCTGGCCGTCATTACGACGGTTATGATTGTCAGGAAAAAGTCGTTTGGGTTCAAGAATATGCCCTGGGTTTCAATGGCCATTATGGCGTTCATTAATACTTGCATCCCATGGGCAATCATTGGTTTCAGCGAAATGCGCTTAGATAGCAGCATGGCATCCGTACTAAATGCCACAACCCCTCTTTGGTCCCTTATGTTAGGAGTTGTTTTTTGGAGAGCGGTTACACATCGATTGCAATGGATTGGAATGGGCACAGCAATCATTGGCTTAGTAGTTCTGCTTAGCCAAAACCTCACTTCGATGAATTCCGTCGATCGTTTGGGATTTATAGGAATGATTGTGGCGTCATTCTTTTATGGACTCGGTTCTCAGTTGTCCAAACGTCTCCTTGATATCCTTTCCACCTATCAAGTCACTTTCGGCACACTGCTCTTCTCCATGTTAGGAAGCGGCAGCATCGCGTTCTCACTGGAAACCATCCCGTACTCACAGCTTATCGTGCCGTCAAATATGGCTGTACTAGCTGGATTAGGTATCTTCGGCTCCGGGTTTGCCTACATTCTCTTCTATTGGATCGTTCAAAAAGGTGGCCCCGCGATCGCAACGATGGTTACTTATATTTTGCCAGTATTCTCACTGGTTTGGGGGTATACGTTGTTAGATGAAAGCATCCACTGGAGCATGATTGTCGGGCTTGCTCTTATTCTTACGGGCGTGTTCCTCGCAGGCAGAAAAAAGGGCATGCGGCCAGTCGGAAAAGCTTCTGCCGCTTGACGACTTTTCTTCCTAAATATTAATCCGTAAACCAAGCCTTTTGTAATAAACGAATCCCGGTCTCCATATCTGCGAAGCTTACTCCTGCAAATCCAAGGTACACTTTGGGATATTCCGTGGAATGCCGTTTCTGATGTACCCACATTTTTTGAAAATCATAAATCTTCACTCCTGCTCTAGCCGCCGAAGTCACCAATTCTTCCGGCGTTTGGGGCTTTTTTACGGTTAACTGAATGTGAAGCCCGGCGTTTTGTCCCGTGATCTCGACATGGTTGCCAAGATACGCTTGTATCAGTTCGATTAGATGATGATGCTTTTTGCGGTACAGGTTGCGTACTTTGCGTATATGCCGATACCAATGGCCTTGCTCGATAAAGGACTGCATGGCCCACTGCTCCACGCGCGAAGGTGCAAAGACCACCTCGTGGGGCATAGCTGACAATTGCGCGATCAGCTTCGGCGGCAAAACCATATAATTCATGCGCAAAGCGGGCGTCAGTGCTTTCGAAAACGTGCCGATATAGATCACCCTTCCATGCGTATCCAGCCCTTGAAGGGAAGGAATCGGTTTGCCAAGATAGCGAAATTCTCCATCATAGTCGTCTTCGATAATGTACGCATTTCTTGCAATTGCCCACTTAAGCAGGCGTTCTCGTTCGGGATACGGCATGATACTCCCTGTCGGAAATTGGTGGGATGGGGTTACATAAACCATCTGTGCCGCACTTGCTTCCAAATCCGTCAAAGAAAGCCCCTTATCATCGAACGGGATTGGAAAGATCTCACACCCATTTAGCATGAATTGGTCCCGGACCAGATTGTATCCCGGTTCCTCCATCGCGACCCGGTGAATATCCCTTAGCAATTTGGTTACGATTCCAATACTATAGGCTATTCCTGACCCGATGATGATTTGTTCCGCCTGGCAGTTCACCCCTCTTGATGCCCGAAGATAATCGGCGATCGCGAAACGCAACTCATATTCTCCTTGAGCATCTCCATATTTCCCAATCATGTCTAGGTGATTCTCGATCGCTTCCTTTTGCGTTTTACTCCATATTCGTGCGGGGAATGTATGCTGATCGGGAACGGTGGGATCGAAATCAATTAATTTGGTGTGCAAAACGGGTGTCGATTTGGACATGTTTGAGGTGAGTTTACCTTGGAAGTTATTGTCTTTTGCATCAAGAACCCCAGTTGGATGCTTATGTGAATTCTCCACGTACAGCCCGGAACGGGGTCTGCTAACCACATATCCCTCCGCCGTCAGCATTTGATAGGCTGTTTCTATGGGTGTTTTGCTAATATTGAGCTGTAATTGCAATGCACGAACAGACGGCAGCCGCACGCCGTTATCGATCCTCCCGCTTCTAATTTGATCACGGATCTGCATATACAGTTGTTGGTATAAAGGCCGATCGTCTTGATCAGGAAGAAGAATATCGAACATGTCCACCCACTCCCTACTGTCTTTTAAAATAGTGAACTCAACTACTCACGATGAAAGAAACATAATCTCTCTTGCAAACCTTCCAAGACTTCTTCTGGCATTTCCCTCACCCTGATATCCCCACCCAGGAAAAGTAACCAATTTGTTATTTCGGTCAATTCTTCTGGATTATTCACATTGAGAAAAGTTTTTAGAATGGCTGTGGTTTGGTAAGGATTCGTATAGGATATTGAAACCTTTAAAGGATGGTATTTTCTGAACTGGGCAATCGCCTTTGGACCAAGTTCAAGAACAAGGTTAATTGCTTCTTCCTGCTTGCTTAGTTTTTCGACAATCTTCTTCTTGCTTACTCTTTTTTTCGTAGGGTATGGGTTGACATTGGTGAGGTTGTCGACAGGGACAATCTTCCTCTTTTCCTCCTTTAAGTCAAAGCCTTCAATCATCCAAATGCCTTTTTCATGATAAAGGTGCAAGAGATAAATGGGATAAGACTTTAAGACCCTCTCTTCTTTGACGGTAATCAATAAATAACGATCCAAAAGAAGGATTTGGATGAGTTTTTCTAACATCGGATGGGGGAGGTCTGACAAATCAAGCAGGTCGGGATTATGGGGGTTGGTCCCTTCAAAAAGCAAGATTTGGTTTAATAGGACAAGGTCATCTTGCTGGTTTTCCGAGATGAGGCCTAGTAATTTTTCAGCCAAGGACTGACGACTTTTTAGATACGGGAGTTGTTGGTTTCTCGTGGCCATAAAGGCAATAAAAAGAGCTTTAATCTCATTATCGGTAAAGCGAACAGTGGGCAGGACAGAGTTATTCATGACAAAATAACCCCCATCCCTTCCAACTTCAGCGACAAGTGGCATCCCCATGGCTTCTATTTCTCTGATATCTCTAATAGCCGTCGAACGCGAGATGTGAAATTCTCGCATGATTTCAGAAATGGTAAAGTGGGCCCGATTGTTGATATAACGCATGATGATGTTAATCCGCTCAACTTTTTTCATCGGACCTCCTAAACGGTACCATTTTTTGACATGATTTAAGGCTATTATAAACTCATCAAGTGAAAAGACAAATCATTTGATTCATGTAAAAAAGAGGAGGGTGTCGCAGATGGCAGATTATACCCTGGATCACAAAGACAGCTTTACCGTTTTAGGGATTGGCACCGAGCTTACGAGCGACTACACAGACTATGCTGGAATAAACAGGGAAAAGGCAGAGTTTTGGAAAGCCGTCAAACAAGATGGACGGCTTGATACGTTAAAAGCCATTGCCACAAATGACTATATTTTTGCCGTGAACGAAGCGGTGAATCACAAGATGATGCATTATGCTGGCGTCATGACAGAAGCATCGGTACCAGACGAATCCAGAGTGATCCAATTTCCTAAGGGGGACTACCTGGTTGTGAAAGGAGAAGGGAATACTGCTGATGAGTTGAGCAATCAGCTTACTGGCATTGCCTTTGGTCAAGTCTTGTCAGAAGCAACGAATTTTGCCTATGTTGGTGGGCCAAATGCAACGGTTGTGATGGGACAGCGAAACGGCTTCGTATTTGGTGAAATGTGGATTCCTGTTGTCAGGAAATAAACAGATACAAGGAGGAATGGAATTGTCCTATATCGTTGATTTTAAAGATGTTTCTACCGTTGGGTTAGAATCTTCACCTGTAGCAGAAGCGCTTGCTGGTTTACGTGCCAATGAAGCCCGTTATTTTATGAACAAATACAAGCATGAATTTACGGTTGTACCAGCTAGCAAAAGCCAGGAGACCCTTGATTACGTGAACCGAATCTTGAAAGAAGAACGTGAGATTGAATTTGCGGCCAAACCTTTAGAAACGTCGCGTTTTCAAGTGGAAACGATCAAATTTGCCTACGTTATTTATGAGGATGGTCTGGTGGTCAACGTCATGTATACGGTTGATGACCCTAAGAAGCGGGCTGTTGGTTTTAAGCTTTCCGAGGGGATGGAGGTACCAAAAGAGTTAGCGGAAAAGTTTAAATTTGCTAGGCAGAAGTCTAAGCTAGCTGGAACAATTCGGGGCTCGTTTTTTGTCATTAAAGGAGAATATTAAAGTAGGTAAAATGTGTCCCCTGCAAAATGTTTTGGTGACCTTTTTCAGGTACTCACCAGCGTTACACAAGCTGATTTATACCACCAATTTGATCGAGTTATCATCGTCAATTGCGAAAAGTGACGACAGCGAAAAGCATCTTTCTAAACGACCAATCGTTACTAAAGTTGCTTAATTTGGTGACGATAGACATCATAGAAAGCTTTTGAACTCCAAAACTGGATATGAGTCTCCCCCCTTATCTTGTTAAGCTGAGGTCAGAAGAACAGAGGGGATACTTTGTGCAACGGAAATGCTGCTCAATCGAATTCAAACAACAATTGATTCAATAAGCCCAAGAGGAAGGAAACGCAAGCAAGGTAGCGAGACGACATGGGATTGATTCAAAAATGTTGTATCGGTGGATACGCGATTCTAAACATGCAAACTGGAAAGAACTTCTGCTGAAGCCAAAGTTGTGACGAGCTATACAGTAAGCGTCAAATAACTCGGTGGATAGAAAAAGAGCAGAAACTTGTGTAAACTGAGTTCTGCTCTCTGAGTTTTGCTCTATTTGCAGGCTTCTTGAACCTCTGGGCTCCATGGAAGGTAATCTTCAAGAAATTCTGGGTGCTGGCCGAACTGTACGCCCGGCAAGTTTTTAAAGATAAAATATAGGTATTTGTATGGATTTAGGCCATTGGCCTTAGCGGTTTCGATGATGCTGTAAACGGCAGCACTCGCTGAAGCTCCTTTCGGGCTTCCGCTAAATAGCCAGTTTTTGCGTCCGATGGTAAAGGGACGAATGCTATTTTCAGCAAGGTTGTTGGAAATGGAGCAGTCGCCATCCTCAAGATAATTCATAAACTCTTCCTTATGGTTCAGAGCATAAGTCAAAGCCTCACTTAGTTTGAATTTTGGCAGAACTTTCCTCTGGTGGAATCGATCCATACCCAAAAAGCCTCTAAAACGGGTTTTTCCTGTTTCAGACGCTCCGATTTACGCTGTTCACTCGAGAGGTTCTCGAGTGTCTTTTCAATCTCGAAGAGTTTATTGCAGAATGTAATGCCTTGGCTTGGAAGGGTGGCTTCCGGGCGATGTATATCTTTCGGAAGGGCATCTACGAATTTCCTTCGAAGATGCGTCCAGCAAAGGCACCTTTTGATACCTGCAATCTTTTTGTACCCCGAATATGCATCCGAGTGAAGATACCCTTTGAACCCTTTTAGGAATTCCTGAGGGTATTTGCCACTTCTGCCAGGTTGGTACTCGAAGATTCGAATGGGGTGTTTGCCATGCTCGCCGCTGCTGTATACCCACATGTAGGAGTCAGTGGTATTTTTCCGTCCTTCTTCATTCATTACTTGGACGGTCGTTTCATCCGCATGCAAGTAGTTTTCTTGCAAGAGCTTCTGGTGCATGCGCTCCACTAACGGCACCAACCAATCGCGGGACGCAGCTAGAATCCAATTGGCCATGGTCGCACGACTTAGGTTCACACCTAGTGTCTTCCACTCCTTTTCCTGACGGTAAAGGGGAAGGGCGTTGACGAATTTCTGATGCATAACCCATGCGACTGTGGAAGGAGAAGCCATGGAATGCTGGATCACCGGATCAGGCATGGGTGATTTCTCTATGTAGGGTTCCCCGTTTTTACGACAGGTGCGGCACTCAAAGGTTTCACGGTAATAGTCGATGGCCCTAACTTTGGCAGGAATGAACTCGATTTCGGTACGGACAAACTCTTCGCCAACCGACACAAGGTCAGCGTTGCATGTTTCACAAAAGCGGTCTTCTTCAACCAGGGTACAGAGGCGTTTGTCGTGTGGGATATCCTTCAAGAGTTCCTTCCGCTGACCTTTGAATTTCTTTCGTCGGTAATTCTCTACCTGCTTGAGATCGGGCTCCGGTGCTACCGGATCCGATTGGATTTCTGCTTCATCAAAAAGAGACATCTGCCCCAAAGAAAGGGACGATGTCTTCTCAGTACTTCTGCCGAAGAGCTTACGCGTCAGATATTCAACGGAATCATGGAGACGTTTGTTTTCCTGCTCCAGTTAACCTATGCGCTTTTCGAGTACTTTTAACTGATCTGCAGCGCTCATCATTACCGTTAC
>JBLNEJ010000122.1:0-6649 GCA_050262535.1 Clostridia bacterium | reverse complement strand
CGAAAGCAGAAAACACGATCACCGGCAAAGGGTGATCGTGTTTTTTTGGGTTAGCAGGAAGAGGAACTTGTGGATAAAATATCCATCACAAGCGCATCTGATTCCATTTTATGATGCAAATCCGGACAGGTTGTTTCCGATTGGGAAATCGTCCAGCCGGCAACCTTTGTACCGCAAATGGCGGCATCCTTCAAATTGGAGCCACGCACCAAAGCCGCGACTGCGCCAGAGAAGAATGCATCTCCAGCTCCGCTTGTATCAACAACGGAGACAGGAAAAACAGGCTGATGGCCCGTAATGTTATTGACGGCATCGTGATAAACCGCCCCATTCTCGCCAAGCGTGACAATCATCGCTCGCAAACCGGCACGGGACACATATTCGGCCAGCATCCGCTGCTGTTCTTCGTGGGACTGTGTGGAGAACGGCGCATTCATCAGCATGTCGGCTTCATAATTGTTGCAAATAAAGCATGACAGCTCTTGCAAAATTTCTGGAAAGCGCATGATGGTATCCAGGTTGCCGGGGATCCCGTAAACCGGCTTGTTCGCTGCATGCGCTAGCGAGAGTACGCGTTTGACGATCGTTTCGTTGAGATCCAGCTCCAGGGCAATATGGGAGGATTGGGCGACAATCGCTTCTCCATGTTCGGCAATGATTTGCTCAAAAACGGTCAACTCCGGCATTTGCGAGATGGAGCCGGCAAGCTCACCGTGTTCATCAAGAATGGCAAGCCACATGCCCATGCCACGGGAAGGGGCTGCCTTCATGAAATCGGTATGGATATGCAAATCATTCAAGCGAGCCACGACATCGGAACCCATTGCCGTGTCATCAACCGAGGAAACAAAGGCGGAAGCGATGGAAAGGCGGGCCAGGTTTTCCGCAATATTTCGGCCAACGCCGCCATGCACGAATTGGATCGAACCCAGATTGCGGGTTGACGCATGATACTTTTGAAAAGGAAAGCCTTTGCAATCGACAAAAACCGTTCCGATCACACTGACAAGGTGGCTCATGATTCCGGTCAACTCCTATAAAAGAAAATCATCCTTTCAATTATAGAAATGATCTGGCGGTTTGTCTATTATGACAAGTGCCAATCGAAAAAAAAAACTGCCGGCAGACGGTCTGCCAGCAGCTTGATTCAACTGATCATCTGCCTCGATGCTTGGCTTTTGCTTTTAGCAGGGCACGTTTTCGCTTGTAGGCATGGATTTGTTCCTTGCGTTTTCGCGAGAGCAGTTCTTTCCCCTGGTAACAGTTTCTTTACCGTTTTGCAACCAATTTCGAACGAAAGCTTGTTACAATACGGTTGAACCAACCATGACAAACGTGAAGGAAGAAATAGAATGATGAGCAAAAAGCGAGCTTTGGCGGCCATCGCAGCGCTAAGCTGCTTATCCGCTGGCTGCGGGATCAACGCTTCCCCGGCCGACCTGTTGAGAGCTCCCAAGCTGGAAACGAAGCAGGAGGAAATCAGCCAGGCGCTTGCAAGTTACCTGCCTCCCTCAGCCAGACTGGTGGTTCCGATGCGTCCTGCCAATCGTTCCGCTGTCAGTCAGGGTGATTTGGACGGAGATGGTCAGGATGAATGGATTGTATTTTACAAGCAAGACCGAAACGAATACGAGATCGGTACCATCATCCTGAAAAAAACGAAAGACGGCTGGAGCAAGCTCCCTGACATCGTGGGACTGGCACAGGATATCGATTATTTTACCATCGTAGATGTCACAGGTGACAACCGGAAGGAACTGATCATTGGCTATCGTGGGGGCCAAGAACTGGAACGGGAGCTCAACGTCTACTCCGTGACAAGCACGGGTCTGGAACAATTATGGAAGCAGTCCTACAACGATATGGCGGTAGGGGACCTGGATGCCGATCAGGTGGCGGACATCGCCATCCTTCATCATAATCATGAACAACTAACGTCAAGCACTGAGGTATACGGATTCTCGAATCGATCCCCCTATCGGAAAGCGCAGCTTGCGACCGAGGGTGCAATTAACGGATACGAGCAGGCTATTATCGGGCAGGCGGCCCCAGGGAAAAATGGACTCTTCATCGATGCGGGAGTGGGTGCACATTCGGCCTATACCGCTTTGTTGATCCTGAAGAATGGCAAACTGCAAAATGTGTTTAACGAAAACAACAACGAAACCGAGCAGACGTTCAAACCATACGCTCTCGCCAGTGAAGATGCGAACCATGACGGGATCATTGAGATTGGTGTGCAACGAGAACCGGCTGGCTCTGAGGAGTATGCGATGGCTGACATGCCGTGGATCAACGTCTGGCATCAGTGGGATGGGCAGCATGGACTAAAGCCCGTCATGGAAACGTATGCCGAATACGGAGTCGGGTACGCGTTTCGCATCCCAGAACGATGGATCGGAAAGTACACGGTCCAGCGAGAACGCGAAATGGAGAACGGGTCTGTTTCCTTCCTCTATTTGAACGTGTACCCGAAGCATAAGCAAAAGCTGCTAAGCATTCTCCTCTACAAACGCAGCGACTGGGCGGCAGCGGAAGAGAGTCTCAAGGACCAAGCTGGTTCTTATTTCATCCTGTCAGAGGACAAAGACAAACTGATCGTCGCGTTTTTGCCGACGACACACAGCACAATGGCTCCGCGCATGGAGCAGGAATACAACGTTTTGCAGCTGAGTAAAGAAGAAGTGAAGCAGCTGTTTCAGATCAATTCATTTTAATGTTGCAGCGAGGGACAATCATGACAGTAAAGGTGCTACTGCTCGAAGATGAACAGGCAATCCGCGATTTTGTGCGGATCAATATGAAGCGGCAAGGGTATGAGGTAGTGGAAGCGGAGACTGGCGAACAGGCGCTTGCCGTGGCGAAAAAAGAGTTGGATCTGGATATCGCGATTCTCGATGTGATGTTGCCGGGCATCAGTGGACTGGAGGTATGCGAGCAGCTACGCAAGCTGTATCCCAGACTCGGAATCATCATGCTGACGGCAAAAGCGCTAGAAGTGGACAAGGTTGCCGGGCTGGAATGCGGCGCAGACGATTATGTTTGCAAGCCTTTTAGCCCTGCTGAGCTCGTTGCCCGCGTCAAAGCGCTTCACCGACGGATGCAGACAACGGAGAAGCCCCCTTCAGGGGAAGAAAATACGTGGAGCGCTCCACCGTTTACACTTCGCCTGCAAGAACGCAAGCTTTATAAAGGGGAGACGGAAATCGAGTTAACCCCAAAAGAATTTGAGATCATCCGTCTGCTGGTCGAAAACATGGACAAGGCTGTGAGCCGCGACGCGATTTTGAGTGCGGTTTGGGGCAAATTTTATGTAGGCGAACTGAAAATTGTCGATGTCAACATTCGCCGCATCCGTCAGAAAGTGGAGGATGATCCTTCTCACCCCGTCACAATCGAAACCATCTGGGGCTACGGCTACCTGTGGAGAGGAGAACGGCATGAATGAGGGGACTGAAGCGTCGGGTTGTCGGAAGCTTTTGCCTGATTATTTTGCTTGTCGTTGTTGTGATGGAAGGGCTGTTTCTGCTGACTGTCCGGCAATACTACCTTGGCAGTGCAATCGAGGCGTTGCAGACGCGTGCAACGACTTCCGCCAGCTTTTACAACAAATATTTGCCAGGGTACACATTGAAGGAGCAGTCCAAATACGTGCTTGAAAATCTGTCGAAGGACGAATTTGCCAAAATCGAGATTCTCGATTCAAACCGGCGTGTCGTACTGGACTCCTTTGGGTTCACCTCAGCTGAACAGATCAAAACAAGCGACGTCGATCAGGCGCTCCGTGGCTTGACCGGAACATGGGTTGGCACGAATCCGCTCACCAAGGAACGGATTATCGCAGTCTCGAATCCGCTGAGCAATGGATTTGGCAATACGATTGGGGTGATCCGCTATACGGTGTCTGCCGAGCCGTTATTCGAAGAGGTGAACCGAATCACATGGGTTGCGATCGGGATCGGTCTGCTGGTTGTGCTGGGGTCTTTGGGGGCAAGCATGCTGCTGGCGCGCCGGATTATTTATCCGATTTCGGAGTTGACTGGCGTTGTTTTGCAGCTGGCCAAAGGGAATTTTTCTGATCGAGCAAAAAAACGCTTTGATGATGAAGTAGGACTGCTTGCCGATACGTTTAACTATATGGCTGAAGAGTTGGGCAAAAACGAGAAATTGAAAAATGAGTTCATTTCGTCCATCTCTCATGAATTGCGCACACCGCTCACGTCCATCAAGGGCTGGGGCGAGACGATCCTCTCCGGGAAAATGGACGATCACGAAGAGCTGAAGCTGGGTCTGGAAGTAATTAACAGGGAGACGGATCGGCTGATCGGATTGGTCGAGGAGCTGCTTGACTTTTCCCGGTATCAGTCCGGTGGCATGCAGATTACCCGATCCAACGTCAATCTGAATCGTGTGCTCGATGAGCTGAATCAGCAATTTGGTCTTTGTGGCAACGCCAAATCCATTCATTATTCATTCTCACACGATGGCGCACCGTGCCTTATCTCGGGGGATCATAATCGACTGAAGCAAGTGTTCGTCAATCTGCTGGACAATGCCTACAAGTTTACGGCCCCCAATGGAGAAATCTCGATCACGCTTGAATGCCAGGACTCCTGCGCACTTGTTCGCATACGCGATAACGGCGAAGGAATTGCCGCAGAGGATCTGCCGCGGGTGACAGGGAAATTTTACAAGGGAAAAAGCAAAAAGTCGGGGAGCGGCCTGGGGTTGGCCATTTGCAAAGAGATTCTTTTGCTGCATCAGGGCCAAATGAGATTGGAGAGTGACCCCGGTACAGGCACTACCGTTACAGTCATTTTGCCATTGGCTGAAGCATAGGGGAAATCCGGTAGCTAGACGCATGAAACAAGGAAAAGTTTCACTTTTCTTCATGGAATGGATAGGGTAAAGTATGGAAAGAATCATCGGTTTGAAGGGATGAGGAATAGTCGTGAAACGATCAACACAATCAATACTGGCGACCGGTCTTGCCGTTCTGGTTTCGGTATCAGGCATGACAGTGGCGCCGGTTTATCAGGCGGATGCTTCCGTCTCGTCCCCGAGCAGCTGCGGTCTCAAGGTGTATAAAGGGAACAATGAAAATGGTGTCGAAGTTGCCATGAACGCCAAACAGCTTATTCCTCTGGAGGCTGGCTCTATAGACCTGTTCGCATCGGAGGCGGGAAAATGGAAAATCGTCGATCAGGCGACCGGGAAAAAGATCGACGAGGATCAAGGACAAGCCTTCCAATCGATCACCCTGGCGAAAGGAACGTATACGCTGTCCTTTTCACCGAAAAATGCAACCTGCGGCGATTGGCAGATGACAGTGGTCGTCAATCCGGTCGAAGTTTTTTCGAACATGGCGGGATCAGCACAAAAGCTAACCCAGAATCAAAAAGTGACAATTGCAGATTTGAACACCGCGGTTGTGTTTACGTCCAGCTCCCCGGGAAAGTGGTGGACGGCCGGGGTGGATCAGACTACATACGAAGCCAGTTCGTTTTCGTTCACGGTTCCCCCGGAATTCTCAGGGATGTCCATTCCGGTGATGTTCCAGCCGAATGGCGGTGACGAGAGCAGCATCCAACGATTTTTGGTGGAGGCGGGTCCGGCCAAAAATACGTGTACCCCGAAGCTGTCAACCTTGACGATGGATGTCGTCGAGCAGCGGAATGAAGGTTCAACCCCTACCGAGGAGAAGAGTGATTTGGCTTCTGATTCATCCACAAGGTTTTATCAGGACCCACTCTATAAGCTCTGGGTGACTCGCAACGCCGACGCGATCATTCGGGATCGGGTAACGTACGATGAGCGTGATCCCGGCTACTGGGTCGTCAACAATGCGGTTGCGACCGATGAGCGTCTGAACTGGAACCATACGGCACTCAATTTGGCTAGCTACGGAGCCGGGACATACAAAGTGATGTACGTCAGCAAGACCGACAGTACACGAAAATGGTGCGGAGAAGTCAAAATCGTTCAGGATTCCAAGCCGGCTTCTACAAAAGGGACTTGTGATTGGACGGAGTCAGGCTCAGCTCCTGAAGCAAAGGAGCTTCAACTGAAGACATCCAAGGGCGTCTCGTTGAAGGATAAGGGAAGAGTCACCATCGACAAAAGCGATTTGCGTGACTATCGTGAGCTTGCGTTATCCGGTACGCACGTCAGCTACGAGGGTATGGCGAAAAAGCGGAAAGACAAAGCAAAAACAAACGTCAGATACTTGTATCTGCCGAAGCTTGAATGGAAAACGGAAACGATGACGTTTGGGGAAAAACGCTTGTATTCGGGTGGTACCTTGACGTCCTCGAACCAGGTAGAAGTCCTGTTTAATGACAAAACCGTTCTTGTCACGTTTGACCCTAAATTAAACCGGGATGGCAGTGAAGGTCTCGATGGTGAAGAGACGCTCAATCTTGCGAAAATCATCAATGACCACGGCAATAAACCGGGGAAATACACCATTCGTGTGAAGAACGAACTCGGCTATCAGACGTGCGAATATGAATCGACCAGCAGAGGCTATAATAAACTGTTCGGGCAAAAACAAGTAACCCAAACATTCAGTACAACCATCGTTTTGAAATAGCATTTATGCAAAACGCCCAGGTGTTCGCCTCTGGGCGTTTTGCAACGGATCGGTGCT
>JBLNEJ010000121.1:0-2785 GCA_050262535.1 Clostridia bacterium | reverse complement strand
ACACAGCAAGGCAATAGCTGGACTGCTGTCCGCTGCGCTGCTCATGGGCGTGGTTGCAGGCGCTCCGCTAACCGGTGCGGCAAAAACAAAAAAGAAGCCGCAGCAACATTCCCGTAACATTGACTGGGCTGTCGTGAACACGGATCGGCTGGAACGTGCACTGATTGAGCGCGGAGAGCTGGAAAAGGATGCTTCACAGGAAGAAGCGGACGAAGCGATCCGTGATTATGCGGCCAAACGTGGCCCGAAATTCTCCGAAAGCGATGGAATCGATACGTCCTCCGATTTCGGGAAGAAAGCGTTTAAAGCGCGCAAAGCTTTCCAGGAAAATGGAAAGGCTTTGGTCGATGGCGACAGCCATGCACGTAACGTACATGCGAAAAACAAAGCTGACCAGTTTGTCGATCAGGCGGTCGTGGCACTGGTTGAATTCCCTGATTTTGAGCACAACAATATTGAAAACAACGGCGTAGACTTCTGGACGAAGGATTTCAACCAGGAGCACTATGAGGGGATGCTGTTCAACGAGGATGGCTATACGTCGCCTGAGGGAGTAGAGCTTCTCACCTTCAACCAGTTCTATCTGGAGCAATCGGCCGGAAGCTGGGCAGTGAACGGAGCGGTGACGCCATGGATCAAGTCGAAGGAAAATGCGGCGTACTATGGCGGCAACGATAAATATGGCAACGACAAAGCTCCGCGTGAGCTGATCATCGAAACGTTGGAATCGGTCGGCGAACAGATTGCCGGAAACGAAGACGAATACGACAAGCGAGATCCGTATGATATCGATGAAGACGGCATTACGATGGAGCCGGACGGCATGCTCGACAGCCTGCTGGTTGTTCATGCCGGCATCGATGAGTCGGCGGGCGGCGGTGCGCTCGGTGATGATGCCATCTGGGCACATCGCTCCACACTGGGGGAGCCTGTTGAGATCCCGGGCACCGATCTGAAGGCATATGACTATATCATTCAGCCAGAGGACGGGACTGCCGGTGTATTCGCCCATGAATACGGGCACAACCTGGGATTGCCGGATGAGTACGATACCGGGTATACCGGAAAAGGTGAGCCGGTTGCTGTGTGGTCGATCATGTCGGCGGGAAGCTGGGCCGGTTTGATCCCCGGTGCAGAGCCTACAGGATTCAGTCCATGGGCCAAGCTGTTTTTAGGCGAACTGTATGGCGGTAGCTGGCCAAAAGCCGCTGATGTCAGCGCAACGAAGCTCAAAATCGGCAAGGAATACAAGTTCAAGCTGAAGGAAGCGGTGGCCGATACGGATCGGAACAAAATCGTGAGGGTCAATCTGCCTGATCGCCCGCTGGAGCCGCCAACACAGCCGCTCGGTAAGAAATCCTATTACTCGACAAAAGGAAACGACCTGAACGCGAAGATGACCTCGACTGAAATTGATTTGACGAACGCTTCGAATGTTGCTCTTTCCTTTGAATCGTGGAGAAGTCTTGAAATTGACTTTGACTACGTATACGTGAATGTTCTGGAGGATGGAAGCGATGAGCCGAAACGGGTTGCATCCTTCTCTGATGACACGCAAGGCAAATGGGTGAAAGAAGAAATCGACCTGAGCGAGTTCGCGGGCAAGCGGATTCAGATTCAATTCCATTACAAGACAGACACCGCGGTTGCCATGAACGGCTTCTATGTGGACAATATCGTCGTGACAGCCGACGGCAAAACCGTGCTGGAAGATGACGGAGAAGGCGACAGTGCATTTGAACTGAAAGGCTTCGTGACCTTTGACGGCAAGCCAGCCATGATGAAGAACTACTATTTGGTTGAATGGCGCAGCCATAACGGCGTAGACCAGGGGTTGGCTCACTATCGTCGGAATGACAGCATCATTTCTTATGATCCAGGTATGCTTATCTGGTACTATGACGCACGCTGGGGCGAGGACAACATGGTCGGGAACCACCCGGGTGAAGGCTTCCTCGGTGTGATTGACTCCCACCAACGCGGACATTTCTGGGATACCGGAGAAGTTGGAACCACGCGTTTCCAGCTATATGATGCATCGTTTGGCAAAGCGAAGAAATCCGACCTCGAAGTGATCTTACCGGAGAGGGCGATGTCCTACAAGGGATTGCAAGGCATTGCCACCTTCTCTGATCAAAAAGACTATTCTGCCAAAAAATATAATCCGGACGGTGGAAAACTGCTCCCTGTTTACGGCATTTCCATTACGGTAGACGAAGTAAACAAGAATGAGGATGGGGCTACCATCGTCATCACACGCAGCAAGGTGAAAAAATAAAAAGCAGTTTATTTCCTGCATTTTGTCGCACACTAGAAAAAACTGTGCGAAAGGCAGGTGCCTGTGATGCGGCAATTGACAAGCAGCTTGACAGGAAGGCAGGGCGTTTTTGACCCGTGGCGTGAAGCATTGCGAGCAGAACAATTCAATCTGGCCAACTGGGACTATGATTACGGGTATTTTGACAGGCAATTGGATGAGAAAGCGACCGTCTTTCTGCGTTTGCCGATTGAGGTGGTTGAGGGACAGCTTGATGATGCCGATGCAATTGTGAGAGTAGGCGTTCCTTTCGTTCTCAAGCATCTATACCAAACAGGAAATGACCCTGATATCGGGTATGCATCCGGTCCGGTGGCGGCCGCGATGGTCAATCAGTTTCAGGAACCGTCGGACAAGGATGCACCTGTTGAAGACGGCTATATCGATAGGGCGGAATCAATTCTGCGCACTGTTGAGCAAAGGTTGGTCTAGAATGGGGGACGGTGTCTTGGCACCGTCTCTTTTTCT